>JABXJS010000057.1 GCA_013538855.1 Herpetosiphonaceae bacterium | reverse complement strand
TGATGCCGTAACGGCCATCTACGGCATGGTTCGGGCTATCCCGCTCGCACCGTACCGACCCTACACGCCACCCGAGCCAATCCTGTGATCTACTGATTAAGCAAAACTGCGCCGCTGGCGGCTTCCAGGCCGACCCCGCACCCTACTTTAGCGACGGCGGCCATAATCTCCAGTTCCCGGCCATCAGCGACACCTTCAACAACGCCCGCTGCACCGCCAACATCATCGAGGCCGACCCGCTGCTCGGGCCGCTGGCTGACAACGGCGGCTCCAGCTACACCCACGCGCTCGGCGCAAGCAGCCCGGCCATCGACGCCGCCAGCGCCTGCACACTGTTCGACCAGCGCCGCTTCACCCGCGCCGCAGCCTGCGATATCGGGGCCTTCGAGTATGCTGGCAGCGCCTTCACGCCTGGCTATCGCATCTTCTTCCCGCTCGCGCAGAAGTAGCGGCCATAGCTCCGCAGCAGCGCCAATCTGACCACGCTGTGGTGCTCGCGCTGCTCTGGACATGGTGATCAAGCATGGCCAGAGCAGGGTAGGTCCGCCAATCCCTGGCTACGGCAGCGGATGGCTACGGCTTTCCACACACTGGCCGTCCGCCGCCACATGCTACGCCTAGCGCTCCAGCAGGCTGATCAGGCGCTCGGCGGCGCTGCGTGCGCCGTGCAGCTCGATGCGGCCTGCCAGGTCTTCCGCGCGTGCTACCACAGTCGGCTCAAGCGCAGTGCGCAGCGCCTCAGCCAGCCCATCGACGCTCAGCTCGGCCATGCCTGGCCCTTCCACGCCAACGCCGAGATCTACCATGCGCTGCGTCCAATAAAACTGGTCGTAGCTCTGCGGCAGCAGCACCTGCGGACGCCCGGCGCGCGCCGCCGCCGTCGTTGTGCCCGCACCGCCATGGTGAACAATCGCCGCCACACGTGGCAGCAGGCGCGCATGGTTGATGTCGCCGATCACCAGCACATCAGCGCCTGCGTCGGCGGCGAGGTTGCCCCAGCCGCGCAGGAGAATCGCCCGGCGGCCCAGCGCCCGCGCCGCCGCGACAAGCAGCTGGCCCGTCGCTGGTGCCGCGCGCATGGAGCCAAAGCCAAAGTACAGCGGCGGATCGCCAGCGGCCAAGAAGCGCTCTAGCTCCTCTGGCAGCGGGTCTGCGTCGGGCAGCAGCCAGGCTCCCGACTGCCACACGGTCAGCTCCAGCGGCGTGCCTGCCGGTGCCAAGACCGGATCGGCGGCCAGCCACGGGTGATCGGTGGTGATGTGGCGCGCCACGTGCTCGACCGCCGCCAGCCCCAGCGCGGCGCGCTGCTCATTAAGCGCCGCGCCAAACATGGTGTCGAATGACTGCGCATTCGCCAGCCACAGCTGACGGTTCTCCGCTGCGGAGAGCGTGTGCGGGTGGCGTGCGCCCACCGTGGCCGGCGGATGCTCCGGCGACGGTAGCGTGGCCGGGCAGTACGCGGCATAGACATACGGAATGCCCATCTGCTCCGCAATCGAGCGCCCGGCGGTTTGCAGCATGCCGCCGACCAACATTAGGTCGCAGCCGCTAGCGGCCTTTGGCAGCACCTGGAACTGCTCGATCACGGTGTGGCGCGCCAGCTGCTGCATCTGTTCCAGCGTCGGCTTGGCGGCGCTCGGCTGCGTTGGTGCGGCGCGCGTCCAGGCTTCGAGGTCCGGCCCAATCGGCATAAATTCAATCTCAAAGCTCGCGATCCACGCTTGGAAGTTTGGGGCCGCGCAGAGCACCGGCGTGTGGCCGAGCGTCCGCAGCTCAAGCGCCAGCGCCAGCAGCGGCTGCACATCGCCCCGCGATCCAATCGATGAGAGCAAAACCCGCATAGGTGTCCTCCTTACCAAAACGAGCAATGCACACAGGATATAGCGCGGCCCTGGAGAACACATCTGGCGCTTAGCCGATGTTAGGGACTTGCCGGTTATGCTATACTCCAAGTAGCAGCAGCACACAACCCCAAGCCAGCACCACCTCATTTCTACGCCAACTTACGCAGTCAACACCAGCACACAGCAGCGCGCACGTGCGGCACGGTGCAGCATCGTGGTGCGCAATAGGGTTTGTGTGCACGCCTGCGCTCATGGTTTAATGAAAAGAATCGTCTGTGGTTATGTCATATAGCTCAGCCCGGGAGGGCCTGCTGCGTTGCTGACCCATCCCGGCCCTCGCGATTGCCCAGCGCCGCACGCGAGCCAGCCACCAGCGGCAGCCCCCGCGCCTAGCCGGGGCACAAACAAGACACAGGCGCATCCCGCTCACCAGCGCGGTGCACAGGAGGAGTACCGATGCCGATGCTCTTGACCTATCCTACCGATCAACTCCCGCCAATGTGGTACTGGCAGGTGCTGTCATTTCTCCGCACGACCTGGCCCGAAGGCTTCAGCGGCCCCTTGGAGCAGCGGACCTGGATAACCGACCGAGCCGACCATCCACAGTCGTTCCTGATCGTGGAGCAGACACTGCTACTTGCGCATGTCAATGTGGTTTGGAAGCTGCTCGAATACCACCATACCGTTTTTAGGGCCTATGGATTGACAGGTGTATTCACCTACCCCGCGGTGCGGGGGCAGGGCCACGGCCTGCGCTTAGTTCGCCATGCTACCGCGTTCATCGACGCCCAGGCGGCTGATATTGCGCTCTTGACGTGTGACCCCATGCTAGCGACCTTCTACGAGCGCGCCGGATGGGAGCCGCTGCCAAATACCCGTGTATGGTATGGGCCAGCGGAACGCCCGCTGTGCTGTGAGGACGTGGTGATGATGCGATTTATGTCAATCAAAGGCCAGCGCTGGCAGCCGCACATTGAGCACGGTGATCTCTACTTTGGCGAAAACAGCCCCTGGTGAGGTCGCCTACAACCACCAACAGTGGGCAAGCAACAGCAACACCTTGCCGACCTGACACCCAAAAGAGTAGAGCTGCCAACCCACCCTGTGCCGAACCACCCGCAGCGACGGGAGAGCACCGCTGAACGTGCGCACCGGCAACCCCTTGAGTGACCAGCGCCGACTCCCACCCTGAACCACGTTGCGCTCGAGCACAGCGCTTGTGATCAAAAAAACAGCCCTCCGCTACGCTAGGCCCACAGCGCCCATACAGCACCTCGGCACCAGTGCGCCGGGCTGCCTTTGGCCCTGGCCTTGCTTAGGATATCCCTCTAAGGTCGCTGGCGCGGCGCTGCTTGTTGCGCCACAATGGCCGTATACCACGATTTTAGGAGAACCAATGATAAGCATCCAACCAGTTACTCAGCTCACGCCGGATCAACTCAACGCCGTGCAGGCGCTCGTCAGTGTCTGCAACGCCGCCGATAACCTCGATCTGAAGATTAATCCCGAGATGCTGGCGCAGCGGCCAGGCAACGTCACCGATGATTTTCTGGCTGTGGTCGATGAAACCATCGTCGGCTACCTTGGGCTGTACGGCTTTGGCCGCGACGAGATTGAGGTCAGCGGCATGGTGCACCCCGAGTTTCGGCGTCAAGGCATCTTCTCGGCGCTCTTTGCCCGGGCGCGGGTCAAGAGCGCCGAGCGCGGCATCGAGCGAATGCTGCTGATCTGCCCCGCCAGCTCGGCCGCGGGCCACGCCTGGGTCGAGCAGACCGAGGCGCGCTACACATTTTCCGAGCATCTAATGGTGCTGCGCCAGATTCCGCCAGCCCGCGAGCTGCCAGAAGGGCTAGCGATTCGCCAGATCAGCGCTGCGGATGTGCCTGTGGTCGCCCAGCTTTTAGCCGATGGCTTCGAGATGCCGCGCGAGCGGGCTGAGCAGAGTCTCACCCTTGAGCTGAGCAACCCCAAGCGCGGCCATCGCCTGATCAGCGACCATGAGGAGCCGGTGGGGGTGATTGGTGTGGACACGCAGGATGAGGGCGCGTATATCTATGGCTTTGTCGTGTCGCCAGCGCGGCGCGGCCAGGGCATCGGGCGTGCGGCGCTGCAGCACACGGTGCGCGAGCTAGCCCGTGAAGGCATCCGGCCCATTCAGCTCGAGGTCGAGGCGACCAACGAGCGCGCGCTGGAGCTGTACACCTCCAGCGGCTTTGTGATCACCAGCGCCTACGACTACTATGCCCTGCCCCTGAGCTAAATCAGCAGCAGCACGCCGCACTCCACAGTCGTCGTGCTGGTCTCGACGCTTGCTGCGCTCGGCGCTCCACCAGCTGGCTGTGCAGCTAGGATCGACACAGACCCGTGTGATGCGCGCTGTCTGATCTCGCTTGGTCCGACAGCACCACTGCCGACCCGGGGCTGGTGCTACACCGGCTGGCTGTGCAGCTGCGCGCGCCAGAAGAGCATGCGGCCATCGTGAGCGGCTGAGACGAGCGTGCGCGTGGTGGGGTTCCAGGCCAGCGCCGTCACACTATCGTGGTGCGCGTGCAGCGTCTTGAGCAAGGTGCCAGCCGCGCTCCACAGACGAATGGAGTGATCGTTGCTCGCGGAGGCCAAAATCTCATCGCACCAGACCAAGGCGTTGATGTAGCCGGCGTGGCCCATCAGCGCCTTTTTCTGCAGGCCATCGGCGCTGAAGAGCGTCACGCTGTCGTTGCTGGCGGCCAGCGCCACGCTCTGCCCATCGGGACTCCAGGCGGCCACATTCCACAAAGCCAGGGCGCGGCCAGTGATTGAGGCGCGCACCTGTCCGGCGGCATCCCAAAAGACGATCATACGATCAAAGCCGCCGGAGACGAGCGTGGTTCCGGCTGGGTTCCAGGCCAGCGTGCGCACCTCATCGGCGTGCCAGCGCCACGCGGTCTGACGGCTGGAGTGGGGCAGCCAGCGCACGATGGTGCCATCGCGACAGCCACAGGCGAGACTGGCACCATCGGGATGCCAGGCCAGGGCGCGCACCCACTCCTGGTGCAGTTTCAGCTCAGACAGCAGCTGTCCGCGCACATCGTAGAGGCGTACGAGGCCATCGTTGCCACTGCAGGCGAGCTGATTGAGGCGCGGGTGCCAGCGCAGCGCGTGGAGCCAGGCAGGCGTGTTGATCTGCGCCACCGCCTGCCCATCCGCTGTCCAAATGACAATACGTGAGTAGACACATCCAGCGAGGTAGCGCCCATCGCTGCTCCAGGCCAAGTCGGCGAGCACCTGATGGGCCAGCTCCTGCGAGCGCTCCAGGGCAAGGTCGCTCCACCAGGGCTGGGCGGGCAGCGCGGCAACCGGCTGCGTCGCCATGCCGACGGCGACGGGCACCGTAGACAGCGTAGCGGGATGCTGCTGTGTGCTCGGCGTCGCTGGCATATGCTGATCGAGCCAAGCGAGCGCACTGTGGGCCGATGGCGGCCGATCAGCTGGCTCAGGCTCCAGCAGGCGCTGGAGCAACGTCGTGAGGGCGGCATCGATGTGCGGGAGCGGCGGCAGCGGCTCGCCCAGCGCGAGGCGCAGCACGCCAGACGGCGGCGCGGCACCAGTCAGCAAAAACCAGGCGGTCGCGCCAAGGCCATAGAGATCGGCGCGGGCGTCGGTGGGGCGGCCCTGAATCTGCTCTGGGGCGGCGTAGTCGCGCGAGAAGGCTTTGGCAATTGCAGCGGTGGACTGCTGGGTTTGACGGGCCAGGCCAAAGTCGAGCAGCACAAACTGCTCGGCGGGGGTGCGCTTAATATTGTCGGGCTTCACATCGCGGTGCAGCACGCCGGTGCTGTGGAGCTGCGCGAGCGCCGCAAGCAGCAGGCGCAGAAAGCGCAGCACCGCCGCCTCGCTCCACGGGCCGTGCTGCTCGACGAGCTGGTCGAGCGTCGCGCCCTCGATATATTCGAGCACAAGGATCGACTGCTGCGGGGTGTGCCACTGATCATAGATATCGGGCATGAAGTGCAGGCCGCGCCCCTGCTGTGCCAGAATCAGCGCCTCCTGCTCGAACTGCGCCTGATCCGCCGGATCAGGGATCGCGATGATTTTAACGGCCACCGGCGTGCCGTCAAGCGTCTGCGCTGCATAGACCGTGCCGAAGCCGCCACGGCCCAGCACGCCACTGATGCGGTAGCGGCTGCGGAGCAGCGCAGGCTGGCCACATGCAGGGCAGTGCTCGGCGCTTGGCGCCAGTGGCTGCGCACAGGCAAAACAGAGCATAGAGCCTCACAAAAAGGCGGCCAGTCTGAGAGCAGACTGGCCGCCGAACTTCGAGCACCGCGCTAGCGGATGACCTGCGGCAAGTAGGCGCGCCACAGATCGGGGCCAACGACATACGGGCCGCTCTGGTTGCCGCTGGCATCGCGGAACCATGCATAGACGCGGCGCGGCTGCATCGGCAGCCAGTGCCAGATTCGCTCAAGCATCAGCGCCTCCCAGACCTTGTAGGGCGGGTTGGGCTGCGCGCTGAGCGCAACCTCGACCGGCAGATTGTGGTCAGTGGCGGTCAGCGCCAGTGTGGCCGTAAACGGAGTGCTATCGACAAGGCTGATGCTCGCTTGCGGCGGCTGATCGACACTGATCGTCTGCGAGACTGTCGTTGTATTGCCAAGGCGATCCATCAAGCGCACCGAGATCGCGTAGTCGCCCTCTTGGAGCGGCAGCGTCCAGCGGTAGGCGCGGCTGTAGGGCAGCGGCATGGCGTACACGCCGTCGATGCCCAGCTGCACCTGCACCACGCCGCCGCTATCATCAGCGGCAGGCACCTCGATCAGCAGGCTAGACGCGCTGGTGCTGGCAGCCGAGGCGCTGATTGGCTCCTCGGCCAGGGCCAGCTGTTTGAGCGCGGCGGGGCTAAGCTGGCCGCTGTAGCTGACGATCTCATCGAGCCAGACCAAGCTCTCGCCAGCATCGAGGTTCCAGCGCCCAATTTGGAGGCGATCACCGAGCGTCTGCGGCAGCGCGGCCGAGTGCACCACAGCCTGCTCGGAGCCATCGATGAACAGCGCTTTGCTGCCGCGTGCCTGATCCCAACTAATCGCCAGATGGTGCCAGCCAGGCTCCAGCGTGTCAGGAGCCGTGAGATTCTGGGCCATGCCAGCGCCATCAACCGTCCAGAAGCTCCAGGCTGGCTTGCCGTCCGGCCCCTCCAGCTCGTGGCGCAGCGCCAAGGTGTTGGAGTAGATGTGCGCCGGATCGGCAGGGTTGGCGCTGCTCGCCAGCAGGTAGTGGCGGCCGGTCACGGACTCGGACCAGTGCTCCGGCACCTTGACCCACAGAGCCAGCGTGCCTGCAGCAAGATCAAGGGTTGGGCTAAGCGGCAGGATCAGGTTTGCTGCGGCGTTGACGCGCACGGCCTGGCCCCAGCGACCGGGGCCAAAGGCAAGCTGCGTGCTAGCAGCCAGCGGGCCGACGGTTGAGAGCGCGCCAGCCTCGAACTGCGCCAGCCAGCGTATGTTGGCCGGTGGGTTGAGCGTAAGCAGCGCCGTCGGCGGCGTGGTGTCGGGCAGTGTCGGCGCATCTGGGCGCTGCCAAGGCACGCTTGTGTCCCACAGCCAGGTGCTGGCCTCACAGCGCACGAATGCCGTACACGGATCATCGCCTGCGCCGTACCAGCCATAGGGGTCAACCTGCTTGCCGTTGTGGCGAATCTCAAAGTGCAGGTGTGGTGCGCCGTCCGTAAAGCCCGTTGCGCCGCTCCAGCCCAGCAACTCACCGCGCTCGACCCAGCGCGGCGTGCTCGAGTCGATCAGCTCATCAAAGGCGGGCGCGAATGCCTCCAGGTGCCAGTAGACCGACTCATAGCCGCTGGCAGCGTCGGCATGCTGAATAACCACGCCAAGGCCGCGGGTGGTGCGGGCGTAGGCCCAGCCAGGCGCGGCGGCGATAATCGGCGTGCCATAGGGCTGATCGGGAAAGTAGTAGTCGTGGCCATCGTGGCCATTGTAGGAGCGGCCGGTCTCGCCAGTGTAGCCAACCATGATCTCGTTGCCGTCGCCGCCGTCGTCGACCATAGGGTAGACGTGATCAAAGTACGATGAGTGGATGACGCGCGTGCCAGGCAGCCAAGGGGTGCTCAAAAAGCCGGTGGCGGCTGGTGGCGAGGGCGCAGCGGCTGGCGGCTCATCCTGAAAGAGCGCCGCATACACCTCGGGATAGCGGGCGACCAGCGCAGCCCACTCGTCCTGGGTGCGGCCCTGCGCCAGGAAGCGCTTGATCGCCAGGGCGTGCGCATCCTCGCTGCGGCTCAGCGTGAGCGTGCTGCCGTCGCTGAATGTCAGCACAGGGTCGCTGTCGTAGGGGCCGAAGGCGGCGCGCACCTCACGAGCGGCCCAGTCGATCTGGGCGCTGAAGCCATGGGGGCCGCTGCCGAAGGGCTGATCAAGCTCGACGGCGTTGACACTGGCCTTGCTAACGAGACCGCTGGTTGTCTCCAGCAGCGCCAAAATGATGCGCGCCTCAATGTTGTAGTACCAGGTGATGTGCTCGATCAGCGTCCCAGCGTGCTCAGAGTCAACCTCAACCTGCGCCAAACCGCTGCCACGCCGCTCTAGGAAGCCTTGCACGCCGCCGTTGAGCGAAGAGATCGTCGGGACAGCGCGCGGGCTGCGGGCCGCAATGCGAGCGGCGGCAAAACTATGCAGCGGAGGAGTCAGCAGCAGAACCAGACCAAGCGTAATCAGCGCAAAGCGACGGAAGCGTGAAGTCATGGGGCTTCTCACCAAATAAAAATAGCGCGGCTATGCCAGCATAGCCAATAAAGGAGACCGTAAAGCTAAAAAAAAGCGGTGCGGCATCTGCATCAGCTAGCAGAGACAGCACCGCTATTGTAGCATACCACACAGCACTTTACAGCCGCTTAATTATGAGACCAAGGTGAGACGGGCGAATGCGCGCACTGGAAATGTGCCCATTCCACGCACTTTGACCGGAACAGCAAAAAAGCGAAATCCACTCGTCGGCAAATGCTCCAGGCCGCACATATGCTCCACAATTGGGATGTTAGCACCGAGCAGCGCGGTATGCACAGGGCGCGCGCCATCGGCGGTGTCGTCGATGTTATACGAGTCGATGCCCACGAGCGCTGCCCCCGAGCGCACCAGCCACTCGGCTGTCGCCGCAGTCAAGAAGGGATGGCCTTCGAAATAGGTCTCACTGTTCCAATGGCGCGACCAGCCTGTGCGCACCAGCACCGCCTTGCCGCCAACATCAAGGTCGGCGAACAGCTCGGGACCAATGGCGCGGCCCTGCACGCTCAGCGCATCGACCAGCACGCCATCCAGGTCAGCCAGCTGGGCCAGATCTAGCTCGGCGAGATCGATACCATCGGCAAAGCGATGGAATGGGCTGTCGATGTAGGTGCCAGTATTGGACACCATCTCGATCTTGCCGATCTGAAACTCCGTGCCTGGGCTGTAGAGCTTGCGCGACTGCTCACGGCTCAAAAAATCGCAGATCACTGGCGCAGGCAGGCCGCGGTAGGTGATCAGGCCATCGCTCACGATATGACTGAGATCGATCAGATCGGTGCGCATCTCAGACGCCATAGTCAACTCCTTCCTTTGCAACCTAGGCCGATGTCTCGAGTGCATTGTGCTCGATGACAGACTGATACCACTCGAACGAGCGCTTCGGCGTGCGCGCGCCGGTCGCATAGTCCACCGAGACCAGTCCAAAACGCTCTTTGTAGCCTGAGTCCCACTCGAAGTTATCAAGCAAGCTCCAGACAAAGTAGCCGCGCATATCGACGCCGCGCTCAAGGGCGTTGTGCAGATGGTGCAGGTTGGCGTGCAGGAACTTGATGCGCGCGCTATCCTCGATCACCTGGCCCGGCACAGCCTGCTCGTGGCGGCCCATGCCATTCTCTGTGATGTAGATCGGCGGGTTGTTGTAGCGCTCCTTGACCTGCACCAAAATCTCCTCTAGACCCTGCGGATAGATCTCCAGTCCCAGCGCCATCTTCGGCGTATCTGGCGGCGGATTGTTGCTGCCCTGCAGCAGCGGCACATCGGGATCGTAGGAGATCACGGTGCGCGAGTAGAAGTTCACGCCGAGCCAATCAATGCAGCCTTTGATCAGATCAAGGTCGCCTGGCTGCACCGCCATCGTCTCGAGCACTGGATCAGCCAGCTCAGGATAGCGCCCGTTGAACAGCGGCTCCAGGTACCAGCCATTCCAAAACTGATCGAAGCGCTCGGCCGCCTCGAGATCGGCCTGCGAGTCGCTGCGCGGGTGCACAGGCGAGAGATTCAGCGCATTGCCGATTAGCGGGTCGCTGACCGTAGCGCGCAGCGCCTGCGCCCCGAGACCCTGGGCCAGGTTGGTATGGTGGGAGGCGCGCATAAACTCGCTGAAGTCGGTAACGCCAGGAGCCATGCGCCCATACAGGTAGCCAAACACCGTAAACACATTCGGCTCGTTGAGCAGCACCCAACGCTTGACGCGATCGCCAAACTGGCGGCCGAGCAACTCGGCGTACTCGCCAAAGCGCAGCGCCGTGTCGCGGTTGGCCCAGCCGCTGCCAGCATCCTGCAGCGCCTGCGGCAGATCCCAGTGGTACAGGCACAGCCACGGCTCAATATTATGCGCCAGCAGGCTGTCGATCAGCCGATTGTAGAAGTCGATGCCGCCAGGATTGGGCTTGCCGCGCCCGCTCGGCTGAATGCGCGCCCAGCTTGTCGAGAAGCGATAGGCCTGAACGCCAAGGCGCTGCATCAGCTGCACATCCTCTTGATAGCGATGATAGTGATCGCAGGCTACATCGCCAGTGTCACCGTTGGCGATCTTGCCCGGCGTGTGCGAAAAACGATCCCAGATATTCTCACCCTTGCCGTCGGCGTCCCAGGCACCTTCGATCTGGTACGATGCCGTTGAAACACCCCACACAAAACCAGCTGGAAATTGATCGGCCATAGCATCTCCTTGCGCCATAACATCGCTCGATGCGCGCAAGCATACCGGAGCGCTCGATAGCTGTCAAAGATACATTGACAGTCACTTCAGCAAACGGTACAATAAACACCACTCGGGGGTGGTGACATACATGCACGAAGAATCACAGAACGACTCTGCGCTGCTTGATCAGCTCACAGCGCTTGGACTGAGCCGCTATGAAGCTGCGGCCTACGTTGGTCTGCTCGGACGCTACTCATTCTCGGCGGCAGAGCTAGCGACCCACACCGGCGTGCCGCGCCAGCGCATCTACGATGTGCTTGAGTCACTGGCCGCCAAGGGCCTAGCCCATGAGCGCATGGGGCCACGGCGCACCTTCCTCGCCTCGCCGCCACAGCAGGCGCTGGCCACACTGCAGGAGGCGCGGCGCACCGCCGTCGAGCGCGAGCTAAGCGAGGCCCAAGAGCTTACCAACACCCTCATCCACCAGCTTCAGCCGCTCTATGACGCCGGCAGCGACGAAGACAACCCGCTGCACTTTATCGACGTGCTGGCCGACCCACGCCAGATCGGCGCACGCGCCAGCGCACTTGCTCACGCGGCCGAGCACGAGATTCTGGTCTGCTTCAAACGGCCGCTGGTCTCAACCCTGGAAGAAAATCTCGACGAGGTGCGCCAGCCTTTGCAGCGCAATGTGCGCTATCGCGCCCTCTACGAGCAGTCGCTGCTTGAAGACGCCGAGCTGCGCCCGCTGCTGCAGGAGTTTCAGCAGCTCGGCCAGCAGCAGCGCTTTGTCGCCACACTCCCAATCAAAATGAATATTTATGACGGCCACGCCGCACTGATGTCGCTGCAAAACCCAGTCACCGGCCGCCCGTCAATTACAGCGCTATGTCTGACGCATCCGTCGCTCACCCAGGTGCTCACCAAAGCCTTCGAGGCCTACTGGGGCGAAGGACAGCCGATCAACCTTATCGATTAATTGTACTTGCTGGAACCAAAAGGAGCCACATCAATGACGATGCCACAAGTTGACGCCACAAAAACGGAAGAGCGCGATCCGCTGGCCCTGCGCGGGATCGACTATGTCGAGTTCTATGTCGGCAACGCGCGCCAAGCCGCCCACTACTACCGCACCGCCTTCGGCTTCACGCCGGTAGCCTACTCCGGCCTGGAGACCGGCGTGCGCGACCGCGTGTCGTTCGTGCTGCAGCAGCGCAATATCCGCCTCGTGCTCACCGGCGCGCTCGGCCCCGAGTCCGAGATCGCCGAGCACGTCAAGCAGCACGGCGATGGCGTCAAAGATATCGCCTTCGAGGTTGAGGATGCGCGCGCCGCCTTTGCCGCCGCCGTCGAGCGCGGTGCCACGCCAGTGCTCGAGCCAACCGTGATCGAGGGCAAAAAGGGCACGATCATCAAGGCCGCAATCCAGGCCTACGGTGAGACCATCCACTCGTTTATTCAGCGCGATGGCTACAGCGGCACCTTTATGCCCAACTTCCATAAGGTCAAAAATCCGCCAGCCGTGCAGCCCACCGGCCTCGCCTCCATCGATCACATCGTCGGCAATGTCGAGCTAGGCAAGATGGACGAGTGGGTCGGCTTCTATGCACGCATTTTGGGCTTCAGCCAGCTCCAGCAGTTCACCGACGACGATATCTCCACCGAATACAGCGCGCTGATGTCGAAGGTGGTGCAGAACGGCACCGGCCGCATCAAGTTCCCGATCAATGAGCCAGCCGAGGGCCGCCGCAAGTCCCAGATCGAAGAGTACCTCGACTACTATCGCTCACCAGGCGCGCAGCACCTTGCGCTCACCACGCCGGACATCGTGGCGACGGTGCGCCTGCTGCGCGACAACGGCGTCGAGTTCCTGCGCACGCCCGACACCTACTACGCCGAGCTGACCGATCGCGTCGGCCCGATCGAGGAGGATATCGAGACGCTGAAGGAGCTAGGCGTGCTCGTTGATCGCGACGACGAGGGCTATCTGCTGCAGATCTTCACCAAGCCGCTGCAGGATCGCCCGACCGTGTTCATCGAGATCATCCAGCGCAAGGGCAGCCGTGGCTTCGGCAACGGCAACTTCAAGGCGCTGTTCGAGGCCATCGAGCGCGAGCAGGCCCGCCGCGGCAATCTGTAGGTTTTTGCTCCGCCGTGAGGCTGCTATGGTCTCACGGCGGTTTTTCTTTTTTAGAAGGAGCGCGCAATGAAATTTGTATCGTTTCGGCGCTACGGCGCTGGCTCAGAGGCGCGCGCAGGCGTGCTGCTGCCACTCGGCATTGTCGATATTCAGGCCGCCGCCCCGCTGGTCTACGAGGAGAGCGAGGCCCGCGACTGGTCGCTGCTGGGCCTGCTCAATGGCGAGAGCACCGGCATGGGCATCGACGTCGCCGCTGAGATCGCCGCTGCGGTCATCGACCAGCTCACCGGCGGCGCTGACCCACTGGAGTGGGACGACCCCGACGCCCTCGACGGCGCGCTGATGCTAGGCGGCGACTCGCTACTCTTCTCCCCCACGAGCGTGCGCCTGCTGTCGCCCATCCCACGCCCGCCGTCGCTGCGCGACTTCTACGCCTTCGAGCAGCACGTCGCCAACGCCTACGCGCTGCGCCAGCGCCCAGTGCCGCCTGCCTGGTACGAGCAGCCTGTCTTTTACTTCGGCAACCCCACCACCATCTACGGCCCCGACGACGAGATCCCCATGCCGCAGACCAAGCAGCTCGACTATGAGCTGGAGATCGCCGCCGTCATCGGCCGCCCCTGCCGCAACGTCGATCCACGTGACGCCGACTACTACATCGCCGGGTTCATGATAATGAACGACTGGTCGGCCCGCGATCTCCAGGCCCGTGAGATGAGCGTGGGCCTCGGCCCGGCCAAGGGCAAGGATTTCGCCACCTCGCTCGGCCCCATGCTCGTCACCCTCGATGAGCTAGAGGATCGCTCGACTGGCGATGGCCGCTACGACTTGGCGATGTCCGTGCGCATCAATGGCGCAGAGCGCGGGCGCGGCTCGTTCGCCGATATCTACTACCCCTTCGCTGAGCTGATCGCCCAAGCCTCGCGCGATGTGACGCTCTATCCTGGCGAGGTCATCGGTTCCGGCACCGTCGGCACCGGCTGCCTGCTTGAGACCACCTCCGGCCAGGGGCCGTGGCTCCAGCCTGGCGATGTGGTTGAGCTCGAGGTCGAGCGGCTCGGCAAGCTGCGTAACACCATCATCGAGTAGCCATCTGGGCCGCCGACGCCCCCTTGCAGCGGCGGCCCACTGCCGCATCTTTCAGGCATACCTCAGCTTGTGCTCAGCCATGCGCTTCTGCCACCACGCTGATTCCTTGTATAATGCGCGCTAGCATCATGCGAACAGGGTTTAGTGGAATAGTGGTGTGTTGAACTACGACGAGAGCGGCGCAGGCCAGCCGCTGCTGCTCATCCATGGGCTGGCCGGAACTGGACAGAGCCACTTTGCGCCGTTGATCGCGGCCCTACGTGATCAGCGGCGTGTGATTGTGCCCGACCTGCGCGGCCACGGTCGCTCGGCCGCCCTGCCGCTGCCGCGCGACGCCAGCTGGTTCAGCGTCCATGTCGCCGATCTGCTGCAGCTCGTTGATGCACTGCGGCTGGAGCAGGTCGATATCGTCGGCTACAGCGATGGCGCTGAGATTGCGCTGCTGCTCGCGGCAGCGCTTGGGGTGCGCGCCCGCTCGGTCACGGCCTGGGGCATCAGCGGCCAGGTGCCGCCGCCAGCAGTGGTCAGCATCTATGCCGATCCGGCCCGCTCAATCCCTAACTGGCCTGCATTCCGCGCTGAGCTTCTGGCGCTTCACGGCAGCGCTGGTCCCGCCATCCTGAGCGCGTGGGCCGCTGCGATGCAGGCGCTGGCAGCACAGGGCGGCAGCATCATCGGCGCAGCATCCATCCAAAATATCGCCTGCCCGGTGCTGCTGATTAGCGGCGACCGCGATCCATTTAATCCGCTGATCAATGTCCAGCAGCTTGCGCAGCGCCTGCCCACCGCCACGCTGCTGGTGCTAAGCGGCGCAGGCCACGATCTGCTCGCCGAGCGCCCTGCCCAGCTGCTGACGCTGATTCAGCGCATGCTTTCACAGTAGACGAGGTTTATCCATGACGATATCTGCACCAGCGCATCCCAGCCAGCAGCTGGGCAGCCCACCGGCCAACGTGCGCATCTATGGCCAAGGCGCGCCGGTGGTGCTGCTGCACGGCTGGGGGGCCAGCAGCGAGCTGTTCGAGCCAATCGCCGAGCGCCTGAAGGACAAGTTTAAGCTGATTGTGCCCGACTTCCCGGGCTTTGGCGCAACACCGCCGCCACCAGCCGCCTGGTCGGTTCATGACTACACGCGCTGGCTGCGCGATGTTTTGGCCGGGCTAGAGATCGACAACGCCTACATTGTTGGGCACTCATTCGGCGGCCGGGTCAGCATTGTGCTCGCCAGCCAGTCGCCGGAGCTTGTGCGCAAAATCGTGCTCACCGACAGCGCCGGCATCGTGCCTAAGCGCACCTGGCGCTACCACGTCCAGGTGCGCTCGTACAAGGCGCTGCGCTGGGTTGCGCAGCAGCGCTGGCTGCCAGGGCCACTGCGCACCTGGGGCCAGCGCGCCGTCGAGCGCCGTGGCTCCAGCGACTATCAGCAGGCGGCGGGCACGGTGCGCGCCTCGCTCGTCCGCGTGGTCAACGAGGACCTGCGCCATCTGCTGCCAAGCATCGCCGCGCCCACACTGCTGGTCTGGGGCGACCATGACGAGGACACGCCGCTCAGCGACGCCAAGCTGATGGAGCAGCTGCTGCCGGACGCTGGACTGGTCGTCTTTGAGGGCGCAGGTCACTACGCCTATCTGGAGCAGGCGGCGCGCTTCTGCACCATCATCGCAACATTCTTTGACACGCCTTGAAAGAGGACTTCGTGAACTATCTCTTGCTTGTCGCCGCAGCCAGCGCCTGGGCGGTGTGGCTCGGCCGGGCCGGCTTGGTTGTGGCCCGCATGTATCAAATCGAAGAGTACGAGGCTCCGCGCTTGTTTGCCTGGGGCCACCAGCCACGCTGGCTCTTCCACCGGACAGTGCTGGTCGGCACGCTGCTAGCGGCCAGTATTGGCGCTATCGTCATCGCCACGACCGCACAGGACCAGCTCGCGCCAGGCGCGGGCCTGCTTGGCGGAGCCGTTGTGCTCAATGCGCTCTGGCGCTGGATTCCGCCCAAGAAGGAGCTTGTCTACACCCCGCGCATGCGCCGCATCCTCAGCGCAGCGGCAGGGTTGGGCTTGCTCGTCGCCGTGCTGCTGGGCGTGGCGATTTGGCTCGCTGCGCCAATCATCGGCCTAGCGGTCGCGAGCCTCGCGCTGCTGCTGAGCGCCGAGCTCACAATGGTGCTCGTTGTTGGCGGCAACCTGCTGATGACGCCGGTGGAGGCTTCGATTCGCCAGAAGTTCGTGCGCCAAGCGCAGGCGCGCATTCGTCAGTATGGCCCGCGCGTGATCAGCGTGGCCGGCAGCTACGGCAAGACCAGCACCAAGCACATTACAGCACAGCTGCTCGCACCGCAGATTAACACCTTCCCCACCCCCAAGAGCTTCAACACGCTCATGGGCATCACGCGCACCATCAACGAATACCTGGAGCCTGCGCACAAGCTGTTTGTGGTTGAAATGGACGCCTATGGCCCTGGCGAGATCGCAGACATGGCCGCGCTTGTCGAGCCGGAGCTGGCGGTGATCACCTCGATTGGCCCGCAGCACCTGGAGCGCTTTGGCACCATCGCCAACATCCGCGCTGCGATGTATGAGCTGGTCGCCGCCCTGCCCGCCAATGGGCCGGTGGTCGTCTACGCTGGTGAGGCCGAGTCGGCGCAGCTCGCCGATCAGGCCGCGCGCGATGGCCGCACCGTCGTGCGCTACGGCTTCGCCGACGAGCCAGGCGCGCCCTTCGACGTCACCGCCAGCGCCGTACAGATCGACAGCAGCGCCACCCACTTCACCTGGGCCTGGCCTGCGCGGGGCCTGGAGCGCCGCGTGAGCATTCCGCTGCTCGGCAAGCACAACATCCTCAACACCGCCGCTGGCCTCGCCGTTACCGTGCTGCTTGGCTTCGACCTCGACCGCGCCATCGCCGCCGCCGCCCAGCTGGAGCCAGTGCCGCACCGCCTACAGCGCCTGCCGAGCGCCGGTGGTGTGCTGGTCATCGACGACTCGTACAACGCCAATCCTGTCGGCGTGCACAATGGCCTGGAGGTGCTGCAGCAGATCGAAGGCCGCCAGAAGATCCTTGTCACGCCGGGCATGGTCGAGCTGGGCAGCGTTCAAGATGTCGAGAATCAGCGTTTTGGCGAGCACGCCGCCGCTGTCTGCCAGCACGTCATCCTCGTCGGCAAGCGCCAAACCCAGCCAATCTACGCCGGTCTCCAGGCCAAGCAGTTCCCCGCTAGTGCGGTGCACGTTGTGGAGACGCTGGCCGAGGTAACAGCGCTGCTGGGCCAGATCAGCGGCCCCGGCGACGTGGTGCTGTTTGCCAACGATTTGCCCGATACCTATCTTGATGCCTAAAGGCCACTAGTCCAAGGAGCCAACATGAATATTGCAGTGATTTTTGGCGGTCGCTCCGTCGAGCACGAGGTGTCGGTGCTCACGGCGCACCAGGCGATGGCGGCGCTGCCCGCCAAGTACACGATTGTGCCTGTCTACATTGCGAAAAGCGGCCAGTGGTACACTGGCGATGCCCTGCGCAATCTCGATAACTTTCGCGATCTCCAGGCACTGGAGGCGCAGCTAGAGCCGGTCGAGCTGAGCCTCAATACGCCAAGCCCCGTGCTCACCGTCAAGTCTGCGCCCAAAAAGCGCGGCCTGTTCGGCGGCAAAGACGAGCCGCGCACAATCAGCATCGACGTGGCCATGCCGCTCATCCACGGCTCCCACGGCGAGGATGGCACCTTGCAGGGCGCGCTTGAGCTAGCCGATATCGCCTACACCGGCTGCGATGTGTCCGCCTCCGGTGTCGCCATCAACAAGGTGCTCACCAAGATGCTGCTGCGCGGCGTTGGCGTGCCCGTGCTCGATGACCTCGTCGTCGAGCGTATCCAGTGGCGCAAAGATAGCGCTGGCATCATCGCCGCCGCCGAGGAGCGCTTTGGCTATCCGCTGTTCGTGAAGCCAGCCCGACTCGGCTCCAGCATCGGTGTGGCCAAGGTCAACAATGCCCAAGAGCTGACCTTCGCCCTCGATGTGGCCGCCACCTACGATACGCTGCTGTTGATCGAGCCGTATCAGCAGGGTATCATGGAGATCAACTGCGCTGTGCTCGGTCGCGGCAGCGCTGCCAAAGCCTCGGTCTGCGAGCAACCCGTCAGCCAGGGGATGCTCTCCTACGAGGATAAGTACATGCGCGGCGGCAAGCAGCAGGGCATGGAGGGCGCACAGCGCATCATCCCCGCGCCCCTTAGCCCGGAGCTAACCGCCGAGATTCAACAGATCGCGCTCAAGGCGTTCGCCGCCATCGGGGCCGCCGGTGTCGTGCGCATCGACTTTATGGTCAACCCCGAGCAGCAGCGCATCGTGCTGAACGAGATCAACACCCTGCCTGGCTCGCTCGCCTTCTATCTATGGGAGGCCAGCGATGTGCCCTTCCCGCAGCTCTTGGAGACGCTGATTGAGCAGGCGCAGGCCCGCCACGCCGAGAAGCGCGCCTCAACGTTCGGCATGACTTCGAATCTGTTGAGCAACAATCCACTGCAAGGAAGCAAAACCGGCAGCAAAGTGGCCGCACGCTAGCGCAGCCAGCAGCGGCGACGGAGGAACTATGTCCAAGCCCACAGCTCTCGTGCTCGGAAGCGGCATCATCGGTCTTACTAGTGCCATCACGCTGCAGCGTGCCGGCTATGCGGTGACGATCTGGACCCGCGAGCGCGCGCTCAACACCACCTCAAGTGTCGCCGCTGCCTTCTGGTTCCCCTACCGCGCCGAGCCAGCGGCAGCCGTGACCGCCTGGGGCGATGCAACCTTTCAGACGCTCCTTGCGCACGCCGACGACCCGGCCAGCGGTGTGCTCATGCGCCCGGCGCTGATGCTCTTCGAGCACCCCGCCGAGCTACCACCATGGCACGCCACCGTGCATAACTTTCGTCAGCTACCTGCCGCTGAGACGCCCAGCGGCTATCGCGCCGCCTATACCTTCACCACCTCGATGATCGAGATGCCGCGCTATCTGCCCTACCTGGAGCAGCAGTTCCACGCCAATGGCGGCAGGATCATCGAGCGCACAGTCACGCACATCGACGAGGCCACTAGCACCGCCTCCCTGGTAATTAACTGCACCGGCCTCGGCTCCTACAGCCTGCTCAGCGACCATGAGCTGACGCCGATCCGCGGCCAGATCATCCGCGTTGCCGGCCCGCCTGTCGATACCATTATCTTCACCGAGGGCGATCTTGAGTGGCCGACGTACATTGTGCCGCGCGCCCACGACTGCATCCTCGGCGGCACGGCCAATGAGGGCGACTGGAATCTTAGCCCTGAGCCGAGCATCGCCGCCGATATTCGCTTCCGCTGCGCCGAGCTAGCCCCAGCCACCGCAGCAGCGCCGGTGCTGCAGCACCTTGTCGGCCTGCGGCCAGGTCGCTCCAGCATCCGGCTAGAGGCTGAGCGCCAGCCCAACGGTGCCCTTGTCATCCACAACTACGGCCACGGCGGCGCAGGCGTAACGCTCTCCTGGGGCTGCGCCAGCGCTGTGCTCACACTGGTGCAGGCTCACGCATGAGCGTCGCTACGTGGGCCGATCAGCCCATCCCTGCCTTACGCGGCGTCGACGACTGGCGCCGCGTGCCGATCATCGCCAGCAGCGAGCCGCTCGTCCAGCTCGCTGCCAGCGAGGGCCTGCGCTGCGATCCACAGTATTGGCAGCAGCAACGGCCTGGCGCACTGCCAGCACTCTGGGTGCGCCAAGCCGTCGCTCTACGCCTCACGCAGGCCGCCGCCAGCCTCGCCAGCGCCAATCTTGGCCTGCTGGTGTGGGATGCATGGCGGCCGCTCAGTGTTCAGCAGTCGCTCTACGATGAGTTCGCCAGCCAGCTCCAGCAGGCCCACCCAGAGTGGGACGCCGCACGGCTGGCCAGCGAGACGCAGGTGTTTGTGTCGCTGCCGTCAAGCAACCAGCGCCACCCATCCCCGCACTACACCGGCGGCGCGGTTGACTTGACGCTGATGACGCTTGACGGTCAGCCGCTGCCGCTTGGCACCGACTTCGATGCGTTCACGCCCGCTGCCGCCACCGGCTTTCTGGAGCAGCACGATCACGCCAGCGCAGCGTGCCGCCACCGGCGCATCCTCTTTCATGCCCTCGCCGCTGTCGGCTTCACCAACTACCCCGATGAGTGGTGGCACTTCGACTATGGTAATCAGTTTTGGGGCCGCATCAGCGGCCAGTCGGCCCGCTACGGCCCAGCTAACCTGCCCTAGATACTCTCCCACTGCCCTATCCGCTGCAGTGGCGGCCCCACAGGCAGGCGCTTGGTTGATCCGCTGCGCCGTGGTTCGGCCAGCCGCGTGCGCCGTAGCCTGGGCACCCTGCGGGGTGCTGCGTCACCCCGCTCGTGAGCGTGCGATTGCCTCAGGCTTGTTTTGGAAGGTAAATACACTGTGGCTGCAAAGCCAAAGCCAGCAGCGCAGCAGGCTTGAACACGGGCGATCTTGCCGTTGCCGTGTTCGATGGCATACAGCAGGCAGCCTAGCCCATCGCTTATCGGCCCAAAGCGCACCCCATCGCACGGCAGTGTTGGGCTGCACCACCAAACCCAGTGGAAACGAGCGGGCGGGCTAGGCAGTGCCTCGGATGAAAGTGGCACAGCGCGGGTTCAACTACGGCGCTGCCTTTCCCAACCAAAAGCTGCTCATGGTAGCCGCTACGCTTGTGTAGCAAGGCAAACACGCCGCACGAGGTGCAGTGCGTCTGCCACAAACGGGCTGTATGCCAAGGATCAACCACGAACCCCTACCCCATGGTGGCTATCAACGTTACTGCGGCCGTGCCGGATGGTTAAACGCAAAGTCGAGCAGTGCGGCATCTGGCGGAGGTGCAGGCTCCAGCCCCTCAAAAACAACGCCGTTGATCTGTGGATAGGCCGTCTTAAACATAGCGCTGCGGCCCCAGGCGGCATACTCAAGCGTAGTAGCGCTGCGCACGTAGATCGTGCTTCCGGCGGGCACGTCGGGATACGCCTCGGCAAACTGAGCTAGGGCCGTGCTGCTCCATAGCGACTTCCAGCGAATACCGCCCATATCTGCGCGCCAGCTCAAATTGAGCTGGCGTAGAAAGTACACACTCAGCAGGGCAACGGTCAGCGACGGCAGCGCCCAGCGCAGGCTTGCCAGCGCCCAGCGCCGGGCCGCAGCCTCAGCAATGCGCTGGAGCGCCAGCGGCCCAACCAGCATCAGCCCAACCAGCGGAAACATCAAATAGTACGTGTAGTGCTGGGCATCGAGCGGCAGCACGCAGGCGAGCGCCGCACCAAACCATAGCAGCCCCACGCCCATCACAGCCCGATCGCGCGGCAGCCAGAACAGAAGTCCGCTGAGAACGAGCAGCATTACGCCCAAAAAGAGCGGCTGTAGGCGCAACACGGCCTTGCGGTTCAGCACGCCGAGCAAGTCTGTGGCGTAGGAGTTGAGATTAAACAGCCATACATTGGGATCAAGCTTAATCTTGTAGGGGCCGTTGAGCGGGTCAATGTCAGCCTTGGCACTGCGCACAGCCAAATAAAAAACAACCAGCGCCAGCAAGAACGCCCCATCACCAGCCAGCGCGCGCCACGAGCGACCTTCGAGCCAGCCCAGGCTCAC
The DNA here is from genome assembly GCA_013538855.1 of Herpetosiphonaceae bacterium. Lineage (GTDB taxonomy): Bacteria > Chloroflexota > Chloroflexia > Chloroflexales > Herpetosiphonaceae > OHK22. The sequence continues at coordinate 25,964 of JABXJS010000057.1, read as the reverse complement.
CACCCACAGAGGGAGCACAACCGCCATATCTTTAGAAAAAAGCGCAAACAGCGCACCGAGCATAGCCAAAGCGTAGCGCCACCATCCGCCAGCACGCACAAAGCGCTGATAGAGCAGCAAACAGCTTACAGCGCCAAACACCAGCAGCAGATCTTGCAGCCCAGCCACCCACACCACCGCCAGATAGTGAATTGGGTAGATCGCGTATAGCACACCAGCCACAGCCCCACTAAGCGCCTGCCGTGTCGTGCGCCCAACTAACAAGGCGATCAAATTCGCATTGAGTGCATGGAGCACAATATTGAAAGCATGGAACCAGCTGCCGCGCAGCCCAAACAGCTTATACTCTAGCCCCAGCACCAGCACACGCGGCACCGGCCGATAAAAATGGTCGTTTTGAAAAAACAGGTGCATCGCATCGCCAAACGAGTGCACTGCGCTCACCCGCTGCAGAAAAACCCAATCGTCTTGAGCAAGCGTCAGCCCCACAGCACGGCGATAGATCAGCGCCACAATCGCTGTCAACAACAGCGCATAGCCCAGCCACCACGATTTCTGTTTCATCAATACGTTCCTACCTCAAAGTGCAGTTGACCTAAGCGGATAGGCCAACCAAGCGCGCTACTCAGCCACCGGAATTGTAAAGAGCGCCGCGTGGTCTTGGCCAGCAGCCTCGGCGTGGACAGTCACATGCCAATCGCCGGACATCGTGTATGTGCCAGTGGCAGTGTACGAGCCATCGCCATTGCTGGTAGCCAGCGGCTTATTTTGGCCCATCGCCATTGCTGGCATGTCCAAGTCCAGATACACATCGGCATCGGTGATCGGCTGGCCTGATGCAGCATCAGCAAGCGTGATGATCCAGGTCTGCTGCTGATTGACCGTCGCGCTCTGCTGTTGTGTCAAGGTGATCTGCACACCATCGACGGTCTCGGTCAGGCCCGCGGGAGCGCTCGGGCCGCCGCAGCCAGCCAGCAGCAGCAGCACAGTCAGCAAAAAAACGCCATGTCGCATTATATCCTCCTTGGATAAAACCCATAATAACGGCAGCCCAACGCTATGCGTCAGGCTGCACAAGCAGTAGGTCAAATTAGCCATCTACGAGCGTGCGCGCATCGGCTCACATGTGTCTGCACGTACCTGCGACAGCACCAGGCAGAAAATTAGCCCTGCTTCATCAGCAGTTTGCGCACTTTCTTTTGCTCGTCGAGCACAGCGTTCACAGCCGCTTGATCGAGCTGTCCAGCGGTGACACGTGCTGTTGCACGATCCTCATCGAGCTTGAGCAGGCCGTACTTATCGATCGTAAAGGGCAGATCGTTCTCCAGCGCCTCGACCACTGTGCGCAGAACTGCCACCCGCGCCCAGCGCTTATTGTTGCCAGCGATCACATGCCATGGCGCGTTTGGCGTCGAGGTGCGCTCCAGCATATCATTGGTAGCGGCATAGTAGGCGTCCCACTTTTCGCGGTTGCGCCAGTCATCGGGGGTGAGCTTCCACGTTTTATAGGGATCATTCTCGCGGTCCTTGAAGCGCTCAAGCTGCTCATCCTTAGAGATATGGACAAAAAACTTCAGCAGCGTCGTGCGATCATTATTGAGAATACGCTCAAAGGCGTTGATCTCCTCATAGGCCTGCTGCCACTCCTGATCGGTGGCGAAGCCCTCGACACGCTCGACCAGCACACGTCCGTACCAGGAGCGGTCGAAGATGACCATCTGCCCATTGCGCGGCATGTTCGTCCAGAAGCGCCACAGATAGTTGTGCTCGCGCTCTTCCTCCGATGGCGCGCCGACGGCGTGCACAATAAAACCACGGGGATCGAGCGCCTCGGTCAGGCGCTTGATCGCCCCACCCTTGCCGCTAGCATCCCAGCCCTCAAACACACAGATGACACGATGGCCCAGCTGAAACACTGCGCGCTGAAGGCGCAGCACACGAAACTGGAGATCCTTCAACTGCTCGTGATATGAGCTTTTGCTCAGGCTGAGATCGAGATCGATGGTATCGAGAATGGCCATGGCATGCTCCTAACCCACGCTGATCAGCTTAGATAAGTTCCCGCAGGCGTGCGCTTATCTCCTCGATCTGCTGGCGATTGATTGAGTAGTACTTCGAGCCTTTATCGCGGCGCACAGTTAGCACACGGGCTGTCTCCATCAGCTTAAGATGACGCGAGACCGCCGACTGGTGAATATCAAGCAAGTTGACTATTTCTTGGGCATACAGCTCACGTCCATGCAGCAGCGCCATAATCTGTAGTCGCGTCTTATCGGCCAGCGCTGCTAGCGGCTGGTAGAGGCTCTGCACGCGCTCGGACTGCTTATCGCCCTCCATCGGTGTGACGCGGCTGTTGTAGAACACCGTGAGCAGCGCGCCATTGATCAGAAACGCGAGGTAGGGGCCGATGTACTGCGAGGGCACAAAGCGCACTTGGGTAATATCGGCCAAGCGATCATACAAAAAGTCGGGGACCAGCCGCCCAGTCACGCCAGCAAAAAGATCAGGGAAATGCGCGCTATAGCCATGGCTACGATGGTACATCACATTGCGCTCGCGGAGCGACTGCTGCGCCGCATACTCAGCAGAGTACACGCGCTCCCAGAAGCGCTGCACAGTTGATACCAGCAGATTGCGCCACTCAAGCGGCTCCTGCAGCAGATTCATCAGCTCGGCCGTGTTGACCGGAATGTCGAGCTGCTCCAGCAGCTCTTCCAGCCGCTCTTGATCGCCGATAACAGCCGCGACCGAGCTCGTCAACTCAATCTCACTGCGCTCGACAGCCCGCTCCAGCATTGTTTCGAGGATCGCCTGACAGTCTGCGGCGGAGAGACTTTGTAGCGCCTCCAGCAAGCCGTCGATGCTTTCATGAAAGGCGCTGTCAGGCCGCACTGCTAGGCGGCTCGCCAAGGCTTCAACAGCGATATAGGGGTACAAACCCGCCCGCATACACAGACACATATCGTGGCGCAGACGCATTGGCAGGCTAGCCGCAGCCTCAACAACCCACTCGTTTAATCCTTCAAAGTCATGGACAACACAGATCAGGCCCATCGTTGATAGGACATCAAGCCCTAGAGATGGCAAAAACTCAACTTTGTAGGCGGGTTGTGCACGTACCAAATCGGCCATAATTGCTCCTTAGCTGGCGGGGGGCTTCTGTTTTCTTCTGGTTTGCTTTATGCTTGTTTGTGGATACTAGCATAGCCCCTCAGCAACGTCAATTTTCAGCGCGCATACCCCCATGGAATCCCTGTCACATACCCTGACAGCATACGCTATCTTCATCACTTCTCCATATCTCACTGCTATGCTGCAAACAAAGCAGCCCGCTGCAATCTCACAGGGATTTTGATCCACGAGGTAGGCATATGCGTACATTTTGGACACCGAGCCGGATTAACTTAGCCATCGACCTTAGCATCTTTATCGCATTTCTCATCGCCATGGCTCCGCGCACAAGCGGCATCGCCATCCACGAGTGGCTTAGCATTGCCTTTGGCGCAGCTATTATCGCCCATCTACTGCTGCACTGGCAGTGGATTGTGCAGGTGACACGGCGACTGTTTGGCCATGTGGCAGTCTCGGCGCGCATCAACCACCTGCTAAATGTCCTGTTATTTATTGACTTAACGGTCGTCATTCTCAGCGGCCTGCTGATCTCTGAGGCAGCGCTGCCAGCGCTGGGTATACAGGTTGAGCGTGGCGGTGCGTGGCGTGGGCTACACGATCTCTCGGCCAATGCCTTTATGCTGTTGATCGGTCTGCACATAGCGCTGCACTGGCACTGGATCGTGCGCACTGTTGGGCGGCTGGGGCATAAGCGACACCGTAGCCCAGCAGCACTACAAGCTGCGGCAGATGTTGAGGAAGGTGTCGAATGAAGATCCTAGGCCGTACCAGCGTTATTCTGCTCGCCGCGCTGCTTATCGGCGGGCTGACATTTGCAGCAGTCAACGCTGGCTGGATCTCCGGCTTTGATCATGGCCCAGATCGTGATCGCGCTGCCTTCCAGCCGCTTGACGGAGCGCAAGCGGCGCAGCCGGACGCAGCAGGCACACGCGCATTGCCAGCGGGGGAGCGTGAGCGTAGCTTCCGTGATCGGCCAGATGGGTTCGCCTTCGCCGAGCTGCTCAAGCCACTGCTCGTCGTGACGCTGATCGTCGCCGTGGTTGCGCCACTCTACAGCCTGCTGCGCAAGCGCCGCCGCACCATGCCTACAGCGCCGCCAGCAAACAGCTAGCGCGCTTTGTTGTGTTGGGCAGCAACGTTACGGGTGCAGCAAACAAAAAAGACCAGTGCACATTGCTGTGCGCTGGTCTTTGTGTGGCGGGTGGGGTGGGATTCGAACCCACGGTAGGGGTGAACCTACAACGGTTTAGCAAACCGTCCCTTTCGGCCTCTCAGGCACCCACCCAGGACACATAAGTTGGAGAAGTGGAGGAGCAGGTGGGATTCGAACCCACGAGAGCTGTTACACCCTAATTGTTTTCAAGACAATCGCCTTCAACCACTCGGCCACTGCTCCGTCGCAGTGGTCGAAAGTATAGCAAACAACTTAAATCCTGTCAATTGCGCCGAATCAGCCTCCCAAAGGCGCATGAGTGCCCTAAAACTACTGACATTTAAGTCCATAGCGAGCCACGCCCGCAGCACCCGCCAGAACCTAATCGCAACCAGCATGCGTGGCATTAACATCTACCCTGTGCCCACTCGCTCATGCGAGCCTAGCTACTGTTGCGCCAGCCAGGCGATAATCCGCTCAGCAGTCTGCCGCCCCTGCTCAGCGGCAAGATGCACGCGACCTTTACCTGCCAGATAGTCACCAGCCCAAAAGAGACCAGCGGCTGCGCTATGCAGCGCGTCTGCGTCTGCACAGCCAGTGGGCAGTGCATAGCGCCAGCCCTGGCGATCAAGCAAAACCGGGGTCGGCCAATCACGGCCCGCAACCTGCGCCAGCCAGGGCTGCACAGCTTGATACACACGCTCAGATGACCACTGCCAGTGTTCCTTACTCCACGCTGGGGTGAAGTGCAGCACGAGCAGGGAGCTGTGATCAGGCGCGCGCTGCGGCTTCAGATGCTCACAGCCGAGCCAGCGCACTGGCAGCTGCTGATCTTCGCTCAGCAGGGCATACCAGGGCGGCGTAAAATCTGTCGCATACCCAACGATGAGAGCTAAGCAGGGCGCATACGTGGCTGGGGCCAAGGCGGCATCAAGGGCAGATTTGGCGGCCGCCGATAGCTCCGAGGCTGCCAGCAGCTCGCGCAGCTGCGGCGCTGGGGGCGTCAGCAGTACCGCATCAAACCAGCCCAGATCAGCAGCCGTCTCCGCCATTAAGCGCCAACCAGCACCCTCGGCGTGGAGCGCAGCAACGCGCACCTGCAAGCGCAGGTCAAGCGTCAGCGCAGCGATAAGCTGGCGGCCGATCTGCGCAATTCCCTGCTGGTAGACCCAGGCTGGCTGAGTCGGGCGCGAGCTTGGATGGCAGTGCCCAGCGCCATCGACCAGCCACACCGACGGCTGGAGCGCGACCAAATCGCTGCTCGCCAAGGTTGTCTGGAGCCAGGGGTCTGGCATACGCAGATACTGCGCACCATGATCATAGCGCCACCGATCATGTCGCCGTGTTGCAGCCCGACCGCCAAGCCCGCGGCTCTTCTCAAACACCGTGATTGCGACATCTGGTCGTTGTTGGGCAATTAAGCGCGCCGCCATCAGGCCCGCCACACCGGCACCAATAATTGCAAGTTTCTGCATTCCTCAGCTCCCACAGGACAGATTCACCACTATCAGCCGTTAATGAGATATGTTATGATGCACAAGCCATGATCGTCCACAGATATTGAGAAGGCCCATCATGCCAGAACTCCTGAACCTCCACGAGGCGATTACAAACGACTGCGCCATCGCTACTGCCCGCTGCCTCATTATCGCCGTCTCCGGCGGCCCGGACTCTCTTGCGCTGCTGCACCGGCTCCATGCACTTCAGCCAGAGTACGGCTGGCGGCTGCATGTAGCCCACCTCGACCATGGGCTGCGTGGCGCTGAGTCAGCCAACGAGGCGCGCTTTGTCGCAGTCACAGCCGCAGCGTGGGGGTTATCGGCCACCATCGAGCTACGCGATGTTGGCCAGCTGGCGCGCATCTACAACGTTGGGCTGCCCGCTGCCGCCCGTGCCGCCCGCTATGCCTTTCTCGCTGATGTGGCGCTAGCCCAACACGCCGATGCGGTTGTGGTGGGCCACCAGGCCGACGATCAAGCCGAAACAGTGCTGCTGCACCTCCTACGTGGAGCAGGGCCAAGTGGATTAAATGGCATGCTGCCACGAACCGCGTGGGATGCGTGGAAGCACACTGCCGGGCATAGCGAGGCTGCCGGGCCTGCGCTGGTGCGCCCACTGCTGCGCATCACCCGCGCCGAGGTCGAAGAGTACTGTGCCACCCACGCGCTGGCCCCGCGCCGCGATCCAACCAACGACTCCATTGAGTATCGCCGCGGCCGAATTCGCCATCAGCTTTTGCCACAGCTGACAACATTCAATCCGCAGATCGTGGCGGCGCTTGGCCGGACCGCGCGCATCGCCGCGCAAGAGTCCGACTTTATGCAGCAGGCGCTCGATGCGGTCTGGCCACGCTTAGCGCTGCTCGAGTCGGGGTCAATTCACTTTGAGCAGGCTGTTTGGTCAGAGCTGCATGAAGCACTGCAGCGCCTGGCTGTGCGCCGCGCCGTCAGCCTGCTGCGGCCAGAGCGCGAGCCGCTCTCTGCGCTGCAGCTTGATCGAACCCTCACCGTGATGGCAAGCAGCCAAATCGTGCACCAGCTGCCGCATAACCTTATTCTCAACCGCCATCCCCAAGGATGGACCTTCACGATTGCTACCACAACGCAGGCCACCGCCAACGAGCCACAGCTGCACATCGACTACCTGCTCGTTGATCTCGAACAGCCCACCGCGTTTCCAGGCGGCGGCTGGCAGATTCAATTCCAGCATCTCACTGGCTGGCCGAGCGACAACCTGACGCGCTGGCAAATACTGCTCGACGGCGCAGCAATCAAAGGCGGCCTCTATCTGCGCCAGCGGCAGCCAGGTGATCGGATTCGCCCAGCGGGAGCGCCTGGCTCGCGGCGCGTGCAGGACATCATGGTTGATCTGCGGCTGCCACGTGAGCTACGGGCACAGTGGCCGCTGCTCAGCGACGCGGAGGGTCTGATCTGGATTCCTGGCCTTGTTGTTGCAGAGCGAGTCCATCCTAACAACGATACCATCGACTACCTACTTGTAACCTTGGAGGAGATACCCACCGATGCATCCTGACATCGAGCGGATTTTGATCCCGAGCGACGCCCTCAGTCAGCGCGTACACGAGCTTGGCAGCGCTATCACCGCCGACATAACCAGCGAGCAGCCGATCTTATTGGTTGGCATACTCAAAGGCTCAGTGATGTTTCTGGCCGATCTTGCCCGCGCCATCGACCATATGGTGATGTTCGACTTCATCGCCGTCTCATCGTATGGCGCAGAGGCCAGCAGCAGCGGCATTGTACGCCTGATCAAGGACCTTGACAGCAACATCGAAGGCCGTCATGTTATCTTGGTCGAGGACATTATCGATAGTGGTCTGACGCTCCAATATGTGTTAGATTTACTACGACGACGCAATCCAGTCTCACTGCATGTATGTGCCCTGCTCAACAAACCTGAACGCCGCGAAACTAATGTTACAATTAACTATATCGGCTTCAACATTCCGAATGAGTTTGTTGTTGGCTACGGATTAGACTATGCTGAACGGTATCGAAACCTCCCCTACATCGGCGTGCTCAGATCAAGCGTCTACGCGGGTTAACAGATCACTAACACGGGTTTCCTTGCCCGCCCATGGTCACTGGGGTATAATGCTAACAGCCAATACAGCCGCCATGCACGCTCTTGTGCAGGCGGCAACATCTTAGGAGACACCTGCGATGGGCGAAAATCGTTTGCTGCGAAACAGCTTTGTCTATTTGATCATCCTCGTCGCCGCCCTCACCCTGTTTTACAACTATTTCAGCAATGGAAATGGGAGCAGTGGCGAGAAGACGTACAGCGATGTCATCAGCATGGCCCTGGACGGCCAGGTCACCAAAGTGGTCCAAACCACTGGCGACACCGAGATCCAAGTAACCACCAAAGATGGCAAGACGCTCACCGTGCGCAAAAACAGCTCCAGCGATAGTTTCCAAGAGGATCTGAATCGCGCAGCTGAAACTCGTAGTCAGATCCTACAACTTCAGAATCCCAACGATCCGTCGGCTGCCCGTACTGCGCTCGAAAATGCGCAGAGCGTCAAGGTCGATAACAAGCCAGCGCCAGCTCTTGGCGGCATTCTCGCCACTATGCTGACGTTCCTGGTGCCGGCGCTGATTATGATCGGGTTCTTTATCTTCTTCATGCGCCAAGCGCAAGGCTCCAACAATCAGGCGATGTCCTTTGGCAAGAGCAAGGCGCGCATGTTCACTGGCGACAAGCCAACGGTAACATTCGCCGATGTCGCAGGCCAGGAGGAGGCGAAGCAAGATCTTACTGAGGTTGTCGAGTTCTTGAAGTTTCCCGAGAAGTTTGCCCAGCTCGGCGCGCGCATCCCGCGTGGCGTGCTGATGGTTGGCCCTCCCGGTACTGGTAAGACACTGCTTAGCCGCGCCGTCGCCGGCGAGGCTGGAGTGCCATTCTTCTCGATCAGCGGCTCCGAGTTTGTCGAGATGTTCGTTGGCGTGGGTGCCAGCCGCGTACGCGATCTGTTCGATCAGGCCAAGCGCAACGCCCCGTGTATTGTGTTCATCGACGAGGTCGATGCTGTTGGTCGTCAGCGTGGCGCTGGCCTCGGCGGCTCCCACGATGAGCGCGAGCAGACGCTGAACCAGATCCTCGTCGAGATGGATGGCTTCGACACCAACACCAACGTGATTGTGATCGCCGCTACCAACCGCCCCGACGTGCTCGATCCGGCGCTGGTCCGCCCAGGCCGCTTCGACCGCCAGGTGGTGCTCGATGCGCCCGACCTGCGCGGGCGTATCGAGGTGCTCAAGGTGCATACCAAGGGCAAGCCGCTCTCTGAGGATGTAAACCTTGAGGCGATCGCCAAGCTCACCCCTGGCTCATCCGGTGCCGACTTGGCCAATATCGTTAACGAGGCCGCCATCTTGGCCGCACGCCGCTCCAAGAAGCGCATCGGCATGCAGGAGATGCAGGATGCCACCGAGCGCATTATGCTTGGTGGGCCAGAGCGCCGCTCGCGCATGATGACGCCGAAGGAAAAAGAGCTGACGGCCTATCACGAGGCGGGCCACGCGATCGTCGCCAAGGCCATGCCTAGCGCGAATCCTGTGCACAAGGTCACGATCATCCCACGTGGTATTGCCGGCGGCTACACGCTGATGATCCCCGAGGAAGATCAGAACTACAAGAGTGTTTCGCAGTTCGAGGCCGATATCACCGTCGCCCTCGGCGGCCGCGTCGCCGAAGAAATTACCCTGGGCGACTTCACCACCGGTGCCTCTGGCGATATCCAGCAGGTCACACGCATGGCACGCGCTATGGTCACCCGCTACGGTATGAGCCAGGAGCTTGGGCCAATCGCCTTCGGTGAAAAAGAAGAGCTTATCTTCTTGGGCCGCGAGATCAGCGAGCAGCGCAACTACTCCGATGAGACCGCGCGCAAGATCGACACCGAGGTGCGTCGCTTGGTCGATGAAGGCTACGAGCGCGCCCACGCCATCCTCGAGCGCAATCGCGACGTGCTCAACCTGATGGCTGAGGCACTCATCGAGCACGAGACGCTCGACGGCCAGCCACTCAAGGGCTTGCTCGATCAGGTGCAGTCATACGTTTCAAACAATGGCGCGTATCACGCGCAAATGCCACCAAAAACTGCGTAGGATTGCGATCCACAGCACGACAGCGGTACAGATGTTCATCTGTGCCGCTGTCGTGTTTAAAGAGCAAGAGGCCTATGCTATAATTTTGGGACAGTACACCAGGAAGTTCCAACAAAACTATGTTGAAATACGACAGCCACAGGAGATTGTATGTCTGGGCATACTAAATGGCATGAAATTCGACGTAAAAAGGGCGTTCTCGATCAGCGCCGTGGACAGCGATGGACCAAGCTCGCCCGCGATATCACCGTAGCAGCCCGCGAGGGCGGCGGCGATGCGAACATGAACTTTCGCCTGCGCATTGCTATCGACAAAGCCAAACAAGATAATATGCCAGCTGATAATATCCAGCGGGCAATTGATCGCGGACTGGGCAACACTGGCGAGGCCGATCTCGAAGAGATCACCTATGAGGGCTATGCTTCTGGCGGTATCGCGGTGTTAGTGGAGGCCGCCACCGATAATCGCAATCGCACTGTGGCTGAGGTGCGCGCCGCCTTCAATAAAAGCGGCGGCACGCTCGGTGAGTCCGGCTCGGTGGCCTGGATGTTCGAGACCAAGGGCATGATCACGATTGATCGCACTCCAGGCATGGATGCCGAGGAAATTATGCTCATGGCCATCGACGCCAACGCCGACGATGTCATCGTCAACGAGGATACGCTGATCATCTACACGGAGTTCACCGACTTAGCGGCTGTGCGCGATGTCCTCGCCGAGAACGGCATCGAGATGTCAGGTGTCGAGAAGGTGATGCTGCCCAAGGCGACAGTCAGCGTTGAGGATAAAGAGGCGCTGCAGGCGCTTAAGCTCATGGAGAAGCTCGACGAGCTTGATGATGTCCAGAAGGTCTATAGCAATCTGGATGTCTCCGACGAGCTTGCCGAGCAGTTTGCCGAGCAGTCGGCATAGCTGCAACGCATCAAACTCTATGCTGGCGCGCTGGGCACTCTGTCTGCTCAGCGCGCCAACTCGGTTAAGCCTCTGCAGAAGCAGTGGTGTACTCGACGCTATAGATCGCTAGTGGTTGAACTTTGCCCTTCAGCGCCACAGGGGCAAGCGGGGTCAAGCTCGTGCGATCAATCGCCACAAGCTGATCCACCAGCGTCTGCGAGACAATGATCTGGCCACTCTCAGCGAGATCAACCAGCCGACTAGCCGTGTTCACAACATCGCCAATCAGTGTGTAGTCTAGCCGCTGCGGCGACCCGAGATTGCCAACCACGGCGCGCCCAAAGCTCATGCCAATCCCTAGGCCGATCGAGCGGCCGAGCTGAGCCTGCCATTCGTCGTGCAGCACACGAAATGCACGCTGCATCGCCACGGCTGTGGCAATCGCGCGATCAACATCATCGGAGCGCTGGCGCACCGAGCCAAACACGGCCATAATGCCATCACCAAGGAACTTGTCAATGGTCGCCTCGTACTCATAAAGCACGTTGGTCATCTCGGTGAAAAAGCGGTTGAGCACCTGCTCAACGACAATGCGCGGGCTAAGGCCCTCGCTGAGGGCCGTAAAGCCACGGAGATCGGCAAACAGCACCACCACATCGCGCTCGGTAATCGCGCCAAAGCTGCCCTCGTTCAGCAGCTGCTCCACAAGCTGTGGAGCCATATAGCGCGACATATCATCGTGCAGGCGCTGCATCCGCTGCTGCTCAAGCAGTTTGATCGCCGTGATGTCCTGAAGCAGCAGCACCTTACCGGCATCAGCGCTATTCTCGCTATCAACAAGGCGCGCAATGCTTGGCTGGACGATCCGCCCATCATCAAGCGTGTACTCGTGGAGCGCGGCGGCGTCGGCTGCGATCATCGACAGCAAGAGCGGATGGCGCACCGGCTGCCTGATGTCGTGCGCATCAAGATTCAAGCTCTCACGGGCAGCGCGGTTAAACAGCAGCAGCTCCGACTGCGATCCGACGACGATGATCGGATCGGCGGCGCTCGCCAACACCGCCGACAAGGTGCGCTGCTCGGCAGCGACCGTTGTGTACAGCAGGCTATTTTCAATCGTCTGCGTTAGCAGGTTGGCCACAGTCTGGGCGAGATTACGCTCGCTGCTCGTCCAGCGCTGGTCACGGCCAACATCCGCGAGCAGGAGCACACCTGTCACGCGCTCGCTGGTTGACAGCGGCACCAGCAGCGCCCGCTCAAGCTGCGCGCGCGCAAGAATAGTGGTCAGCACAGAGCCATCAGCAGCCGCCTGCACGAACTGCAGCTCGATCTGCGCCACATAGTCGGCCAGCGCAGCAAACGACGGCAGATCATCGACGCTGATATGTGAGTCCGCTGAGTCAACGAGCCATGCATGGTGTTCTTGCAGATCAAGCAGCAGCAGCACGGCCTGGGACACAGCAAAAATCTGGGCTACATCGCTGATCACGCCCTGCAGGCGCTCGTTGATCGACAGCGCAGTCAGCTTCATCGAGAGCGCATTGACCTGAATAAGCTGCTGAACCTGCTTTTGCTCCTGACCAAACAAGCGCGCGTTCTCCATGGCCACCGCAAGCTGGGCCGCCAGCGTGCTCAACAGCGACTCAGTCACGGCATCGAAGGCCTGATCGTGGTTGCTGCCTACAATCAACACCCCCAGCACCTGATTGCGCGCCAAGATCGGCACCGCTAGCTCTGAGCGCACCGGCTCGTCGATCCACGTATAGTTGAGGCATAAGTCGGCGCTGTTTGTGTGGTAGATGGACTGCTGATGCTCGACGATACGGGCCAGCGCACCTTGCACAGACAGCTGCATTCCCAGCGGCGGCAGCGCCAGTCCGGTATGTGCAGCGGCGCGCAGCGTTAGCTTACGCTCATCATAGAGCAAGACCGCCACCGACCAAAAAGCAAACGTGTGCTGAATGAGCGATGTCACCAAGCGCAGCAGTTGATCGGGCGTCATTAGCTCAGTCAAATTACGCCCAACCTCAACCAGCAGCTGGAGCTGATTGGCCCGCTCACGCTCGGCACCGAAGATCTGCTTATTTTTGACGGCGTTCGACACTTGATCGGCGAAGATCTCCAGCGCCTGGGCCGTGGCCTGATCCGGCACGCGCTGATCGAGCGGATCGCTGACCGCAATCACACCGAGCGGATGCGTTGCAGGGCCGATCGGCACAATCAAGCGATCGTTGGACTGCCACTCGCGTGTGGAAACCAGATCAAAGTCAAGATCAACATCTGGCGCGTCGAGCTGCGCAGAATCGTAGGTATGCGGAATAAAATACGAGCGACTCAGGCGAAAGCGCGTGCGGAACAGCGGCAGGAGATCGTTCTCCAGCGAGCTGCGCGTAAAAAAATCGGCCAGAGGAGCCGCTGCAACACCGGCATAGCCTTGCGCAGCCTCCGTGCCGCTATGGCGATAGATATGAATCACGACCGCATCGAAGCCGAGCGAGCGATGAATCGCCTCGGCGATCTCATCGAGCATCGCTGGCAGCGGAAGATTCAAGCGCAGCCGCTCGCTGACATTGAGGATCTCTTCCAGCAGATGCGAGCGCAGCTCAAGCTGCTCCTTTTGCTGCGTTGTAAGCACAAACAGGCGGGCGTGACGCAGCGCCAGCGCGCTTTGCGCGGCCACGGACTCGACCAACTCACGGTGATAATCTTGGAAGTAGCCAACCGACGAGTGCACAAGCGTAATCACGCCGAGCACATCGTGCTCATTGAGGATCGGCACAGCGAGCACAGAGCGCGTTGTATCTTGCTCGCGGCCGAGCGTGTTCCAGCGGCTATCGCGGCGGGCATCCGCCAGGAGCAGTGAGCGACGCGAGCGCATCACCCAGCCAGCCACACCGTCGCGCAGCGTGCTGGAGATCGCGGCGGCCGAGGGCACATGCTGGGCGGCCGAGGCATAAAACGGCTGATCGCCATTGGCCAAGATGATCGAGCCACGCACGGCCCCAAGCGAGTCGGCCAGCTCCTGCGCCATGCGCTGCAGCAGCGTATCGACATCGAGCGAGGAGGTCAGCACCTGCGTCACCTTGAGCAGCGTCTCGACTTGGCGATTGCTCTCATAGAGCGAGCGGCGGCTCTGCTGAAGCCGAATCATCACCCGCAGGCGCGCTAGCAGCTCGGCGAACTCGACGGGCTTGACGAGATAATCATCGGCCCCAGCGTCGAGGCCAGCGATTTTGGTCTTCATGTCGCCAAGGGCGGTGATCAGAATAATGGGGATGAAGGGATACTGTGGATCACTTTTAATGCGCCGTGTCAGCTCAACGCCGGTGATGCCGGGCATAGAGATATCGAGCAAAATGACATCTGGAGTTAGGATTTTGAGGAACTGCAACGCCTCGACACTAGAGCCTGCGGTTGAGACCCGATACCCTGCGTCTTTCAGCAACAGCTGAAACATACGCTTAATGCTTGCATCGTCATCAACGATCAAGACATGGCCGTTCGATTCGTGGGGCATGATGTATTTCTCCAGATCCGGCAGGCTACCGACTCATTGTATGCCTTTGGGTGCTGTTTGACAAGCCATAAAACCCAGGTACTCTACTCTGTGCAGCGCTGCCTTGGTGCGCCGTGCGCCGTCGGCCGCAGCTGACAAGCACACGCGCTGGTCACTGGCACAGCGAATGCACGTAGCAGACTCATAGCATCACCAAAAGGAGGACATTTCGTGGCTGATAAACGCTTGATTGTGTACGGACGGACATCATTTTGCCCTGATCTAGCGCGCACACAGCGCTTTTTAGACGAGAACAGCGTTCCCTATACGCAGATCAACATTGATCAAGATGCAGCAGCAGGCGCACGCGTCGAGCAGTGGGTTGGTCATCGCAGCGTGCCGACGGTTGTGGTTGCCAGCAGCGACACAGTCGTGCCCGTCGAAGACCCGGCACCGCTGCCAGCAGGACAGCACGCCCGCTCGTTTGATCGCGGTACGCTGATCACAGAGCCAAGCAACGATGCCTTAGCCACCTTCCTCAAGCGCCACGGGCTGCTGAGCTAAGCTAGGAACATAGACAGCGATGGCCCAGCGAACATTGCTGGGCCATCGGTTCTTTAGCGGTTAACCTGCCGAGCGTGAAAGATCGATGTACTCTTCCTTGACCAGCTGATCGGAGTTGACACCGCTGAGGCGGAGCAGCTCGCTGATCAACTGAACCTTTTTATTGGCATCGCGCTGGGACCACGTGCGGCTTTTGATCTCCAAGTACGTGCCTGCGGCCGGACCTTCGGCGATGGTGTCGATATTGACCGCAAAGTCCTCGCCGCTGTACAGAATGCGCCAGCGGCGGCGCTCCTTACGGGTTTCGATCACGTGATCGGGCGAGAAGTACTCGCGGTAGAAGCGGCGCGAGCGATCGGCGCGGGCGGTGTAGCGCGAGCGCGAGAGCAGGATCGCATTGGGATACTCGCCGCGCTCAGGCTCGAGAGTCAGCGTCAGCGTATACTTTGGCTCCAGGCGCGAGCCGGGATCGTGACGAATATCCTCGCGATAGCGAATGCGACCGCGCTGCGGATTGTCGAACATAAAGTAGGTGTCATACTGTGTGCGCTCGCTGGACTTGGTGATGGTAATCTCGGGGCCAGCCAGCATCTGCTCAACAGCAGCGATATCGCTCACGTGGGCTTTGACCTGCACCTCAAAGATCTCGTCCTGCTTGACGCCACCGATGGCCAAAATTTTATCGAGCACATTGGTCTCGCGCTCGCTGAGGAACTGATTGATGCGGCTCGCGATAGCGCGCGCATTAGTGCGCACCGCATCCTCATCGAGCGTTTGCAGCCCGCGGTCATGCAGCAGCAAGCGTCCATCGACAAGCACATGACGCACATCGCTGGAGTGGGCCGCATAGACGAGGTGGTTGTAGATCGCATCGGGATTGTAGGTGTACTCGCGGGCGGGCGAGACGTGCAGACCGCGCAGATCGACAACAACGACATCGGCGCGCTTGCCGACCTCAAGGCTGCCGACGAGGTGATCAAGATGCACGGCCTTCGCGCCCATCGAGGTGGCCATCGTAAAGGCCTGGCGTGCGTTCACCACGGTGGGATCGCCAGTGACGCCCTTGGGCAAGATCGCGGCCAGATGCACCTCCATCCAAAGGTCCTGATCGTCGTTGGAGGCGGGGCCATCGGTGCCAAGGCCAACATTGATGCCGGCCTTGAGCATCTCGCCGTACTTGGCCACGCCGCTGGCCAGTTTCAGATTGCTGGTCGGGCACGGCACAGCGCCAACATTATGCTTCTTGAGCAAGCGCATGTCGTTGGCGTCGATATGCACACAGTGGGCGGCAATGCCACGATCAGAGAAGCCATCGAGAGCGGCCACATAGCCAATGGGCGTATTCTCGACCAGCTCGCGGGCCTCGGTGACCTCGCGGGCCGTCTCGCTCAGGTGGGTAACCAGCGGCACATCGTACTCGCGGGCCAGCGCTGCAGCCGAGCGATAGATCTCGCTGTTGCAGGTGTAGGGGGCGTGCGGCGCGATGGCTGGAATAACCCGCTTGTGGGTATGCCACTGCTCGATAAAGCGCCGCGAGCGCTCCAGGCCTGCATCGTAGGATGGTGCATCGGGCGTAGGCAGCTTCATCACGGTCTGGCCGCAGATGGCACGAATGCCGGCCTCATCGGCGGCACGAGCGACCTCTTCCTCATAGAAGTACATATCCACAAACGTGGTGATGCCGCCCTTGATCATCTCGGCGCAAGAGAGGCGCGTGCCGTGGTAGACAAACTCAGGATCGACGAAGCGGCTCTCGACCGGAAACATATAGCCAAACAGCCACACATCGAGCTGCTGATCGGCGACAATCCCGCGCAGCAGGCTCATGGGCACATGGGCGTGACCATTGATCAAGCCGGGCACAATCGCCTGATCGGTGCAATCGATCACCTGCTCGGCCTTGAACTGCGCTTGCAGCTCTGGTGCAGGACCAACTGCCACAATCGCGCCATCGCGGATGGCAACACCACCGTTATCGATGATCGTGCCAGCCGCATCCATTGTCACCACTGTCCCGCCAAGGAGCAACGTATCAACTTGTTCCGGTTTCATTGCACCTCCTAAAGGTTGAACAAAAGCACAAGCGGCAATCGCTTGTGCTTAAATCGCTGATCTGGCCCCGTGCGGGGAAACTTCCAAGTATGATAGCACAAAATCAGCGGCGTGGCCATCCTAGCCGTGCAGCTGCGTCGTGCTACAGCCTAGCTGGCGCAGGGCCAGCAAGGCCGCGCCCTCATAGGGCTGAAGTGGGCTATGGCGAACGGTGGCCTGCGGCAGGGCGGCTTGCAGCGTGGCGACGAATGGATCGAGGATCAGTGCGCCGGCGCGCCACACGTTGCCCGACAAGACAATATCCAGCTTTTCGGTAGCGCAGCCCATGGCGTGAGCCATCGGAATCAGCGACTGAGCGAGGCCCACGCCAGCCTGCTTAAAGATCTGCTGTGCAACAGGATCGCCAGCGCTAGCGACCTCGGCCGCAACCAAGCACAGGCGTGCGCGCTCCTCGGGCGTGCGATTCTGGCGTGCCCATTGGCGCAAGGCGGCCACGCCCTCGACATCGACGGCCTTACAGATAGCCTCGAACAGCTGCGTGCGCTCGCCGCCGTATGGCGCTGCCAGCGCAGCGCGCAGGGCCAGCGAGCCAATTGTGCGGCCCTCGGCGAGGTCGGCGGTGGCCTGATCGACATCGAGGCCGTCGGTGAGGTGCGGGATAACGCTGCCGTCACAGACGCCCTCGGCGGCCCAGAAGGTGCCGAGGGTAACGATCAGCGCTGGATCGGGCCAGCCAGCGGCGGCCCAGGCGGCGGTGAGATCGCCCTCATCGGCGACCGTCACCACAGCGGGGCGCACATCCAGCGGCTCAATCCACGTGATCACATCGGCGGCGCGCACAGCGCGCCAATTTGAGCAGCTAACAAACAGACAGTCGATCGCCGCGCCAGAGAGGCCGCTATTGGCCAGCGCCTCGCCCACTGCATCAAGCAGGTGAACACGGGCATTGGCGTGATCAAGCCCAGAGCCAGCGTACATGGGGCCGCTATGGCCATGGCCAAGCCGCAGCCCGGTCTCATCGACAACCAGCGCATCGGTGCGGCTGGCACCACTTTCAACACCAACAACGTAGCGCATCGGAACCCTCCTACATCATTGTTTTATTTCGCAGCCTGAGCGGCAAGAATGATACTCATAGTCTTGTAGGTGAGCTTGGCAGTAATATAGTCTGGCGCGTGAAAACCCTCAAGCGGAGCTAGCTCCATCACATCAAAGGCCAGCACCTGCGCCGCATCGCGGGCAACCGCCCGCACAATGTCGAGAACTTCATTCCAGGTCAAGCCATCTGGCTCAGGGGTGCCAGTTGTTGGCACAAGGCTCACATCGAGACCATCAATGTCAATTGTAAGATAGACCGGCTGACCGCGCACAAACTCGGCTAGCGCCTCGCGGTGCTTGCCGGCGTGCACATCCTCGGCCCAGAAGGTGATCACGCGCTCGTCGGTGCGCATCACCTCGGCCTCATCGATCGAGAGCGAGCGAATGCCAAGCTGCAGCACCGGCCCAGCGCCAGCATCGAGCACACGGCGCATGGCGCAGGCGTGCGAGTGCGGCGTGCCCTCGTACTCATCGCGCAGGTCGGCGTGGGCGTCGATCTGCACGGTGACAAACGGCCCATGGACAGCGAAGAGGCCTTGGGCAACAGCGCCAGACACAGAGTGCTCGCCGCCGAGGACACACAGCAGCTTGCCGTGGCGCGCCTGCGCCGCAACCTCGGCGGCGATAGCATCCATGGCCGCGTCTGGCTCTAGATCGTTGATGTCCATGCTTGGCAAGGTGTGCACGCCCCAGTTCATGGCAGGCTCATCGTCGAACTCACGGTCGTATAGCTCAACCTGCTGCGAGGCGGTGATGATGGCCGCCGGGCCGTTGGCGGTGCCACCGCCATAGCTGACCGTCGCCTCGTAGGGGATGGGCAAAACCAGCACAGCGCTGTCATCAAAGGCGCTATGAATTGAGTCCAAACCAAGAAAGTTATGCGGAATTTCGTAAGACATAGGTACCTCAACACCACATGGCGGAGCATTTCTCCCCCGTGTCTCCCATTGTAGCTCACAACGCAAGCGAGTATAATAAAGGAACCGTTTCAAACCTACAGGAGAACAATGCCCATGAGTGTTGAGACCCGCTTTGCAACATATCTTGAGCAGAACGCAGATGCTTTAGCCGAGCAATTGACTGAACTGTTCCGCTCCATCCCTGATGCGCCCTACGTAAACATCACACCAGAGGAGCTGCGTGTTGGCCTGCGGGAGCCATTTCTCAAAGTTGCAGCCTCGCTGCGCGGGCAAGACGATGTATTTCTCAACTACTCACGGGAGGCGATCAGGCGGCGTGCGCAGCAAGATACAGCTATGGCGGCTAAAGTCGTCGGCAGTATCGGCAGCCTCTTGTATCAAACCATCAGCAAGAGCATTCCCGACATATTTCCTGATAGCCCAGAGGAACAACTGTTAGCCAAAACCGCCCTGGCCGAGCTAACATTTCGTTCAAATCAGGCGGGCTACGAGGCCTACATGGAGGTGCGCCAAGAGCAACTCGACAAGCGCGAAGCCGAGATTCAGGCGATGCGCGCCGACTACGAGCAGATGAGCGAGGCAGTGCGCGAGCTTTCG
Organism: Herpetosiphonaceae bacterium; assembly: GCA_013538855.1. Lineage (GTDB taxonomy): Bacteria > Chloroflexota > Chloroflexia > Chloroflexales > Herpetosiphonaceae > OHK22. The sequence goes on along the minus strand of JABXJS010000057.1, from coordinate 6,425 downwards.
GCTCCAATCGCCCCGATTCACGACAATGTGCTGGTGCTGCCGCTGGTGGGCACCATCGACACAAACCGGGCGCAGACGATCACCGAGGACTTGCTCGAGGAGATCGTGCGGCGGCAGTCGGATTTAGTCATCATTGACATCACCGGCGTGCCGATTGTCGATACCAACATCGCCAACTACCTGCTGCAAACCACGAGCGCCGTCAATCTGCTTGGTGCACACGTCATTCTGGTCGGTATCAGCGCGGAGGTGGCACAGACAATTGTGGGCTTGAATCTCGATCTGCGGCAGCTGACGGTACGCGCAAACCTCCAAGATGGCATTGAGTATGCGCTAGAGCAGCTTGGGCTAGGCATCCGGCCGCTCGGTGAGCTTGACGTATGAGCGAGCTAACCCATATTGACGAGCAGGGCCAGGCGCGCATGGTTGATGTGGGCGGCAAGGCGTCCACACAGCGCGAAGCACGCGCACAGGCGCGCATCCACATGCAGGAGACCACTTTAGAGCAGCTACTGGCCCAGAAATTGCCGAAAGGTGACGTACTGGCAACGGCGCGAATCGCTGGCATTATGGCCGCTAAACGCACGAGCGATCTCATCCCGTTGTGTCATCAACTCCCACTGACCAGCGTGCAGATTGATATTGCGCCCCATCCCGATGGCGATGGGCTGCGTATTATCAGCACTGTGCGCTGTCAGGGGCAGACAGGCGTCGAAATGGAAGCGCTTACCGCGGCAGCCGTTACCGCACTAACAATCTACGACATGGCAAAGGCGATCGATCCAGCTATGCTGATCAGCGATGTTTTCTTGCTGGAAAAAACCGGTGGCAAAAAAGGCACTTTTACCCACCCACTAGCAGAGCCCTCCTAAAAACGGCGCAGCATATCAGGACGATCCCACGGCTCCGGCCCGGCACTGCAACGCAACAGCGGGCTGAGCAACGGAAAGAGGCACTTCTATGCGCGCATTTGTATTTAGTGGAGGAGCCAACCGCGGCGCACTCCAAGCCGGTGCAACCCTGGCCCTGATGGAAGCTGGTATTTTCCCCGATATGGTTGTTGGCTCATCTGTTGGCTCCATCAACGCCGCTGCGGTTGCCTGCTACCCCACCCTGGAGGGCGTACGCCACGTTAGCCAGCACTGGCGCTCCATTCGTCGCGAAGATATTTTCCCTGGCAATCCCCTGGCGGCAGCGTGGCGGCTGCTGCGCGGACACGGCTCGCTGCACACGAACCACGCACTGCGGCGCTTTATTCTGCAGCTGCTCACACCAACACGTCGGCGGTTTGAGGATCTTCTGCTGCCGCTCTATGTGACGGCAACCCGCTTCGACAACGGCGAGCTGCATCTGTTCGGCACCGATCCACGCGAGCGCATTGTCGATGCGCTGATGGCCAGCAGCGCCGTGCCGCCCTACCTGCCACCCTACCGCTACCGCGGCAATCTCTACCTGGACGGCGGCTTTGTGTCGAACCTGCCAATTAGCGTAGCTATCGAGCAGGGCGCAACCGAAATCTGGGCGCTGGAGATCGGCGTCGACGCGCTGGCCGCTATACCAAGCGCGGGCCTCCGCTCCACACTGGCCCGCTCGGTTGAGACGCTGATGCGCCTCCAGATGCTGCAGGAGGTGGAGCTTGTGCGCTCGCTCCAGCAGCACACTGTCACTATTCACCATATTCAGATGCTACACTACAGCGGCATGGATCTGCGCGACTTCCGCCATAGCGAGGCGCTGATCGACCTTGGCTACGAGAGCGCTCAGCTGTATCTCAACGAGCGCCGCCAGCTGCCAACGGTTGCGCTGCCGCAACCAACACCACGCCGCATCCACATCCACGGGCGCATCCAAGATGCCGCCCAGCGCCAGCGCCACGTGCTGCAGGCGCGCGCCGAGGCGCTGCGCACGCTGTGGCAGCGCCGCTCATCACAGACCGTGCCGGTTGAGATCGACATCGGACCATCGGCACAACAGCATTCGTGAGGCTGCATGACCAAATTCGATAAATCGAAACCCCACCCGCGCAATCAACTCAATCAGCTAACCGGACGGGAATGGCTCTATGCCACTCGTTCGGTTATTTTATCGGGCACGCCTGCCGAGCCACTCAACGACCTCTCGCCAGAGGAGTGGAGCGCCTGGGCCGCGCCAGTGCTGACAACCAGCTTTCCCACCCGCGGCCCCGCCAGCGCCGCCCACGCGATCCGGCGCGCCCATCCCTCGCCGAAGCCGCCGCAGCTGATGGCCGAGGTGATCCAGTTCTTCAGCCAGCCACACGGCTGGGTGCTCGATCCATTCGCCGGCGTCGGCGGCACCCTGCTGGGCTGCGCCCTGACCGAGCGCAATGGCATCGGCATCGAGCTGTCGGCGGACTACATCGACATCTATCAGCAGGCCGCCGCCGAGCTGGAGCTGCCCACGCTGCCGCTGCTGCACGGCGATGCCCGCACCTGCCTCCAGCATCCAGAGATCACCAGCCGCACATTTGACGCAGTGATCACCGACCCGCCCTACGCCTCGATGCTGAGCCGTGAGCGCACCGGCGAGCGCCGCAAGCGCGGCAATGGCGCAGCCACCCCCTTCACCAATAACCCAGCTGATCTCGGCAACCTGGAGCTGGGCGACTTCTTAGACGCGCTGCGGGCCATCCTCGCGCTAGCTATTCAGCCGCTGCGCGTCGGCGGGCACCTCGTCGTCTTTGTGAAGGATCTTCAGCCAACGCCGGAGCACCACAACATGCTCCACGCCGACGTGGTCAATAGCCTGATGCAGCTGCCTAACCTGCGCTACCGCGGCTATCGAATCTGGTATGATCAAAGCGCGCTGCTGTACCCGTTTGGCTATCCCTATGCCTTTGTCGCCAACCAGGTCCATCAGTTCATTTTGGTATTTCAGAAGCAAGCGGAGGATGTATGAGCAACGGATGGGCGCTCGTCACCGGCGGCGCACAGCGGCTGGGCCGCTCGATCGCGCTGGAGCTGGCCCAGGCGGGCTATGATATTATCGTACACTATCATCGCTCGGCAGACGCCGCCAGCGCAACCGTGGCCGAGATCAGCGCGCTAGGCCGCAGCGCTTGGTCGATCAGCGCAGATCTGCGCACGACCGACGCGATCGAGCGGCTGTTCGAGCACGTGCGCGAGCGCTGCGGGGCGCTGAGCGTGCTGATCAACAACGCCGCTGATTTCCCGCGCACGCCGGTGGACAGCGTCACCGTTGAGCAGTGGGATGCCCTGATGGCGCTGAACCTACGCGCGCCGTTCTTCTGCGCCCAGCACGCGGCGCGCCTGATGCCCGAGCAGGGTGTCATCGTCAATCTGGCGGACATCGGCGGCGATATTCCCTGGCCTAGCTATCTGCCCTACAGCGTGTCGAAGGCCGGCGTGCTGATGCTGGTCAAGGGGCTGGCGGTCGCGCTCGCGCCGCGCATCCGCGTTGTCGGCGTCGCGCCTGGCGTAGTGCTGCTGCCGGAGAACTGGGCGAGCGAGCAACATCCACCAACACAGCGCGTGCCGCTGCGCCGCGTCGGCGAGGCCGCCGATATCGCCCGCACCGTGCGCTTTTTGGTCGAGTCGCCCTACATCACCGGCGAGACCATCGCCGTCGATGGTGGCCGCCGCTGGGCCTAGCACGGAATCACGCGCTTTTTGGTCGATCCGCCTTCCATTACGACGCGATCAGCGCCGTTGATAGGGGGTAGCACTAGGGCTAGAATGAGATCACGCACATGCACCGCGCAGCGCCATGCGTTGGCACAGCTGGCTAGCTATGCTGACTGCACCAACGCGGTCAGCACCGTCGATGGTGGCCACCGCTGTATGAGCGCGCACTCGCACACACCAGCAGCGCACCTGCATCAGCCCGCACGCTGGCGCGGGCATAGATCACGCTAGAATCTGGCGCAATCAGCGCTATAGACGGCGGCCAGCGCCAGATTTAGCACGGACACGGGCTGCAACGGCACCGCCGCATCGATCAGTTTAATCAGCACTGCAGCTAGGCAGTGTTTGGGCTAGAAGGAGAACGCTATGGCCGATCTGGCACTGCAACATCTTGTCGCGCAGCCGCGCCGCGCCAGCGCGGGCAAACCACCGCTGCTGCTGCTGCTGCACGGCGTTGGGGCCAACGAGCAGGATTTATTTGGCTTCACGCCCTACGTGGACGAGCGCCTGATGGTGATCAGCCTGCGCGCGCCACGCTCGTACCAGTGGGGCGGCTACTCGTGGTTCGACATCAACTGGAATGCGCACGGCTTCAGCATCAACACCGATCAGGCGCACCAGAGCTGGCAGACAGTGCAGACGTTCATCGACCAGGCGCTGGAGACCTACGGCGTCGATCCAGAGCGCGTGTACCTGGCCGGCTTCTCGCAGGGCGCGATTATCAGCCTTGGCGCGACGCTCACCCAGCCGCGCAAGATTGCCGGCCTGGTGGTGATGAGCGGGCGCTGGATGCCCGAGATCGGACCGGAGGCCGTGGTCAGTGAGCTGCACCAGAAGCCAATCCTCGTCACCCACGGCGAGTACGATCAGGTGATCCCGGTGCAGTACGGCCGTGCGATCCGCGACTACTTGCAAACGCTGCCGGTCGCGCTGAGCTACCACGAGTACCCAATGGGCCATGAGGTGTCGCTCGACAGCCTGCGCACGACCACCAGTTGGCTCACACGCGAGCTAGATCAAAAAACACAGGAGCAAGCCGATGAATAAACGCCACCATGTGCTGGGGCTAGGGCTGATCGCGCTGGGCGTGTGGGGGCTAGGCGCGGCGGCGCAGCCTGTGCGGGCGGCCGTCGGGCGCGTGAGCATTGGCGGGCCACGCAGCGCGCTCTGCCAGCTGCCCGGCAGCCCGTTCGACGGCCTAGCGGTGCCCGCTGCCAGCCAGACCGAGAGCATCACCATTCAGCTCGACGGCTTCGCCAACCCCGCTGAGGTGGCGCTGTGGCTCACGCTGCCCGATGGGCGCGCCTACGATCTAGAGTCAGCGCAGACGCTCGACGGCGTGTATGATCTCGTCGTCGATCAGCAGACGCGCTACCGCGTTGAGGGCAGCGGCGCGCTGAGCTATGCGCTTAGCCCGCAGCTGCCGCTCGGCTGCCAGCGCCTGACTGTGCACAGCTTCAGCGATGACGCGACGATTGTGCGCGCCTTTGCGATTGTGCCCGGCGATCCGCCGACGAACAGCAGCGCCACCGTGAGCGCCACGCCCGCCAGGCTGCGCCAGAATGAGCGCGTAACGCTCAGCGCCCAAGGCTTCGACGATGGCGAGACGCTGGCGCTGTGGCTCACGCAGCCCGACGGCAGCGTGCTTGATCTCGGCCAGCTCGCCAACGCTGGCGGCGCTGCAACAAGCGTGGAGCTGCTGCTGCCCAGCTGGCTGCCGACAGGTCGGCACAGCGTGAGCGCGCAGGGACTCAGCAGCGGTCGGCTCGCCAGCGCCAGCATCGAGCTGCTGCCAGGGCAGGACGTGCAGCCGCAGGGACCAGCGCAGCTGCTGGTGCAGTACAGCCGCAATCTGCAGCGCAGCGTGTTTCTCGTCAATGGCACAGGCTACGCTGTCGATGAGAGCGTCAGCTTCTGGCTGACCTACCCCAGCGGCAAGGTGCTTGCGCTTGGTGATCGCCAGACGGACAGCCAGGGCGCAATCGGCATCGGCTTCATCCTCAACGAGCAGTTCCCCGTCGGCGCGTATCACATCAGCGCCCGCGGCAATAGCAGCGCGCGCGTCGCCGTCGCGCCGATCTACCTCAGCCCCGCCAGTGGCCAAGACAGCGGCGCGGTCTTCCACGAGCAGAAGCAGCTGCCCAGCGCCGAGTAGCGTTGCAACACACAAGAAGAGAGTAGCCGCCCGAGCGCCCTTTTGCGATGCGCTCGGGCGAACTCGTTTAACACGTGTAACTGCACCATTGGCCAGCAGCAGCGCACGCCATCTATCAGTACAAGCGCTGGTATGATCATCACGATGCTGGCGCGGCTCAGCCTGCGATCAGCCGCTGATCACCGTTCGCCGCGGCTACGCAGCACGGGCTTTCTGGGCTGAACAACGACGCTTTTTTCAACATTACGTCAATCTGCTGCCCACCACGGTCGGTGGATGCATCACGGCGCGCGCGCGGCTTAGCCTGCGATCAGCCGTTGATCAACACATGCCTCGACTAAGCAGCGCGGGCCTTGTTTGCTGAACAATGACACTTTCTCAAGCGTTACGTCAATCTGCTGCCCACCACAGGCGGTGGATGCATCACGGCGCGCGCGCGGCTCAGCCTGCGATCAGCCGCTGATCACCGTGCGCCTCGGCTACGCAGCGCGGGCTTTCTGGGCTGAACAACGACACTTTCCTCAAGTGTTACGTCAATCTGCTGCCCACCACAGGCGGTGGATGCATCACGGCGCGCGCGCGGCTCAACCTGCGATCAGCCGCTGATC
>JABXJS010000056.1 GCA_013538855.1 Herpetosiphonaceae bacterium | reverse complement strand
TGGTGTGGTTGATGGAGGCGCTGCGCGGTGGTTGATGCCGGTCAGCGCGGCGTAGGCCGGCGCGGGTGGTGGCCGCCACGCGGCGCGGGATTGCCTAGCGCCGTGTGCTGTTCCATCTGCACTCAGGTGCTGTGCAATGAATGAGCGGATGGCGCAGCCTGTGGCGCTGGGCAATCGCGGCTGACGGGCGGGCGGGCACGCACCTGGCCCACGCTGCGCGGACCTGCGCCCGAACCACGGCGCAGCGGTTCACCACAAGCATGGGTGCCGGGCAGCCGCAGCGCTGTGGAGCGCAGCCTGTGGCGCTGGGCAATCGCGGCTGACGTGAGCGCGCTGAGCCGCTGGCCCACGCTGCGCTGACCTGCGCCCGAACCACGGCGCAGTGGTTCAACAACAGCGGCCTGCAGCGGCCTGTAACTTGTCAGTTTCGCCGATGTTTGCTACATTTTGAGCGGTGGAGCAACGGGGTGGGGCAATGCAGCAGGAAACCCGCATAACACAATCTCAACACGCACAACTGCTGAGCTGGCTGGTGGCGACGGTGCTGCTCGGGTCGATTCTAGCGCTGCCGGTGCATGATCGGCATGCTGGCATGCTGATGCTGGAGCAGCCGCTGCAAATGCTGGTGCGGGTTCCCTGTGCGCCACAGCTTAAACAACCCCCGCCGCTGCATGCCGCGCTCGACTGGTTTGAGCATCCGCTGCTTGGGCATCAGTCCGAGGAGGGCATTTTCAGCGTTCCGTTCCAGCCACAGCGCACAAGCTGCTGCGTGCCGCAGAGCCGTTTTGGCCTGCTGGCGGCAGCCACCGCTGTGCAGATGCCGCAGCGCTCGTGGCGCTGGGAGTGGCTGCATATGCTCGCGCCGCCCTCCGCCGATTTTCTGCTTGAGCCGCCCCCGCCCCGGATAACTCCTGTCTAACATTGCTGTGATGTTGCCGCCAGCTGTTCATACGTGCACGCTGGCTCTAGCGCCTGCTACGCGCTGATGTGCGCACCGAACACGGCCATTGGCTGTGGGCGAGCGGCCAGCTTGCCAGGCCAATCGATCAACTGTTAAGACCATCTCACCTTGATTTTTTCAGCATATTGAGCCTGGACTGGGGCACAGCCGCCCTGAAAGGGTGTTCCCTGCCCGCTGGTCGAGGTGCAATGGTATCATTATTAACTGTAAGGAGTTTATCGCAATGCGTTTTATACGTGTTTTTCTGCTTATTGTCTTGCTTGGTGTCTTAGGCGCATGTTCGCGTGGATCGACCACTGATGATTCTGCTTACACCATGACGCTGAGCACCCAGCCAAGCGCGCTCAAGATGGGGCCAGCGCAAGTGACGGTCACGATCCTTGACCCGCAGAGCAGCCCTGTCACCGGGGCAACCGTAAGCCTTGAGGGCACCATGAGCCATGCGGGCATGATGCCCGCCAACGCCGACACGACCGAGGTTCGCCCCGGCGAGTACCAGGGTACGCTTGATCTGTCGATGGGTGGCGAGTGGCTGGTGCAGGTGACCGCCAAGCTCCCCGACGGCAAGACGATTGAGCGGACGCTGCCGCTGGGCAATGTTAGCCCCTAAACGTCAGGAGACGACCATGGCTTCTTCCTCCCGCCCGGCCCGGCGCACTGTCAAGCGCCCTGGCTTTGACCTGCTGAACGTGCCTGTGCTGGGCCGCTTCCTGCGCTGGAAGCATGCCCGCAGCGCCATGCAGATCCCGCTGTTTCTCATCGCCGTGCTGATGATCTGGGATGGGCTGACCGGCAACCAGCTTGCGCCGCGCAACACCGCGACCGTGCTGGCCTGGGTGCACTACCGCGGCTTTGTGGTGCTGGCGCTGCTGATTGCCGGCAATATGTTCTGTATGGCCTGCCCGTTTATGCTGCCGCGCAACGCGCTGCGCCGCTTCATCACGCCCACCAGGCGCTGGCCGAAGGTGCTGCGCAACAAGTGGCTGGCGGCGGCGCTGCTGGCAGCCTTCTTCTTTGCATATGAGCTGTTTGACCTGTGGGCCTCGCCGTGGTGGACGGCCTGGATCATCCTGGGCTACTTTGGGCTGGCGCTGCTGATCGACAGCGTGTTCATGGGCGCGAGCTTCTGCAAGTACGTGTGCCCGCTGGGCCAGTTCAACATGGTTGGCTCGCTGATCTCGCCGCTTGAGGTCAAGGTGCGCGAGCCGCAGCGGTGCGCCACCTGCCACACCAAGGACTGCATCAAGGGCAACGAGTTTCAGCACGGCTGCGAGCTATGGCTGTTTCAGGAGCGCAAGGTCGGCAATCTGGACTGCACATTTTGTCTCGACTGCGTGCACGCCTGCCCGCACGACAACGTCGGCATCCGCCTGCACCCAGTTGGCCGCGATCTAGCCGCCGATGAGCGCCGCTCGGGCATCGGCGTGCTGGCGCAGCGACCGGACGTGTCGGTGCTGCTGCTGGTGCTCACGTTTGGTGCGCTGCTCAACGCCTTTGGCATGGTCAGCCCGGTGTATGCCTTTGAGCAGTGGCTGGCCGAGACGCTGGGCCTGAACAGCCAGGCCGCGATCCTGGGCCTGATCTTTGGCCTGGGCCTGGTGCTGGAGCCGCTGGTGCTGATCGGTGGCGCGGCCTGGCTCTCGCGCTGGCTCACCAGGCAGTCCACGAGCCTGTGGGAGCTGATCAACCGCTACACGCTGGGCTTGGCTCCGCTGGGCTTTGCGGTCTGGCTGGCGCACTACCTGTTCCACTTCCTGACCGGCTTCTGGACGTTCGGGCCGGCGCTGCAGATTGCGCTGCACGACCTAGGGCTGCCTGCGGCCTGGCTGCAGGGCAGCGGCACCGGCTCGCTGCTCAACCCGGCGCTGATCGAGCCGCTGCAGCTGCTGCTGATCAGCCTTGGTGCTGGGGTGTCGCTGTGGGCCTGCTGGCGCACGTCGCAGCGCATCGCGCCGAAGCGGGCGCTGGAGGCCCTGGTGCCGTGGGCGGCGGTGATCCTGGTGATGACCTACGCGGCTTTCTGGCTGATGCAGCAGCCCATGGAGATGCGCGGCACCATGACGCTGCTTGGCGGCTAAGCTGCGCCGCTGCCTATGTGGCCCGCCTGCGCTCATCATCGCGCAGGCGGGCTTTTTGTTAGAATGAGCGCGGTGTGTTTAGGAAAGGAGATCGGCCATGCGTGCGCCTCAGACTCGACCGCTGCTGCCACTGCTCGTTGTGCTGCTGGCCCTGGCTGGCGTAGGTCTTATGCTCAAGTTCGCCCTGGAGTCGACGCCGCTTGGTGTGGTCGATCTGAGCGTGAGCCGGGCGCAAGCTGGGCAGATCGCGGCCGACTTCCTGCGCGCGCAGGGCGACGATCCCAGCGCCCGCTGGTCGACCACCAACTTCAGCTTCGACAGCAACGCGCAGTCGTTTATTGTGCGCGAGGCGGGCCGGCCGACGCTGGAGCAGCGCGCCGCCGCCGACCTTGACTTTGCCCACTGGCGCGTGCGCTTTTGGAACCCGCTCAACCCTGATCAGTGGGAGATCGATATTTCCTCGCGCACTGGTCGCATCACCGGCTTTCGCCATCGGCTGCCTGATGAGCAGGCTGGTGCGACGCTGAGCATCACCGCTGCGCAGACGCTGGCCGAGCAGGCGCTGCCGGTGCCGCTGAGTGCGCTCGAGCTCCAGTCGCGCGCCTCTGTCACCCAGCCGGAGCGCATGGACTATGTATTTGTCTGGAGGCGGCCAGCGCTGGCGATTGGTGCGGCGGAGTACCGCTACGCCGTGCGTGTGCAGGGCGATCAGATTGGCGGGCAGGACGAGTACTACTGGCTGCCTGAGTCGTGGTGGCAGGAGGCGGCGTGGCAAGGGCGGCGTGGCGCGCTGCTGGCGACCGTCGGCTGGTCGCTGGCGTATGCGCTGACCGTGCTGATCGGCCTGACCTGGCTGATCGAGGCGCGGCGCGGGCGCATGCGGCGGCGCTGGGCGCTGACGCTCTGGCTGCTGGTGCTTGGCGTGGGCGTGCTGGTGATGTTCAACAGCCTGCCGCTTGATCTGGCCAACTACGATGTTAACCAGAGCCTCGCATCCTACCTTGTGAGCACCTTTGGCGGCTACCTAAGCCAGCTCGTGACGCTCACAACCACGATTGTGCTGGCGGGCATGGTCGGTGAGGCGCTGGTCTGGGAGCGCAGCGGGGGTGCGCTGCATATGAGCGCCATGGTTACGCGCCGGGGCATCGTCAGCCGCCCGACGGTGCAGGCGCTGCTGGTTGGCGGGCTGGTTGGCGTGGCGCAGCTCGGCTTTGTATCGGCGTTCTATGCGCTGGGCAGCCGCTGGTTTGGCGTGTGGTCGCCGGTGCAGGCGCTGTATGACGACACGCTCTCGACGCCGTTTCCGCCGCTGTACGGCCTGGCGCTGGGGCTGCTGCCAGCGGTTGGCGAGGAGCTGCTGTTTCGCCTCGGCGGCATCAGCGTGCTAACCCGCTGGACGGGCAAGCCGCGCCTAGCCGTTGTGATCACCGCGATTATGTGGGCCTCGCTGCACGCGACCTACCCACAGCGCCCATTTTTTATTCGCATGCTGGAGCTAACGCTGGTTGGCGTGGTCTTTGGCAGCTTGTTTCTGCGCTATGGCGTGCTGGCGTCGATGGCGGCGCACTTCACCTACAACGCCTCGCTGTATGTGCCGCTGTTCTGGGGCGGGCCGCTGTGGCTGCTGATCGCTGGGGTGCTGGCGGCGGCGCTGGTCGCCTGGCTGCTGATCCCAGCGCTGGTGCGCACCGTGCGCGGCGTAGCGTTGGAGCCAGACGCCACCGTTGCCGAGGCGCTGCCGCCAGTTGTGGCTCCCGAGGCGCACAGCGAGGCTCCCGCCGCAGCTCCGATCAACTGGCGCTTGGTGGTGGTGCTGAACATGGTGGGGCTGCTGGTGCTGGCCTGGGTTGGCTGGCCGTCGGCGGCGGTGATGCAGCGCACGGGCACGGCCAGCGCCGCGATTGCAGCAACGCGCCCCATCGCCGCCGCGCAGCAGATTGATCTGACCGGCCTGCACGCGGAGGCGTTCTCTGTGGCGAGCTGGGCCGATATTGACCTCGACTACCTCAACGAGCACGCGACGCCTGATGCTGCGCGTGCGCTCATCCGGTCGGGCACGCCGCAGGCGTGGGTGGTGCGCTGGAGCGCCTGGGATCGCCCAGACTGGTGGCAGGTGACGCTTGGCCCGGCCAATCAGCTGGTGGCCTGGAGCCACAGCATCCCCGAGGATCAGGCTGGCGCAACGCTGCCGGTAACTGTTGCGCAGCAGCTTGCCACCACCGCCCTGGCGCAGCACGTTAACCTGAATGACTACGAGCTGCTGGATGTGACCACGAGCGTGCGCACAGCGCGCACCGACTACACCTTTACCTGGCAGTCACGCCAGCCGGTGGTGGCGGCGGCCTATCGGCGCATCAGCGTTGGCGTGCAGGGCGATCGAGTTGATCAGTACTCGCCGTTTCTCTACACGCCGCCGGAGTATCGCCGCGCCCGCGAGCAGACCACCACGCTAGAGGCGCTGCTCAAGAGCGGTCCGGGCCTACTTATTGGCGGCCTGGAGCTGGTCTTTGGGCTGCTGGGGCTGATTGGTGTCGCACGACGGCGGGTGGCGCTCTGGCCGTGGGTGCGGCTGGGGCTGCTCGTTGGCGGGCTGAGCTTGCTGCAGGCGAGCCTGCGCCTGACTCAGGGCCAGCTGCAGGAGCTGCCGCGAGCGCTGGCACAGCTGAGCAACGCGCTGACGAATGCGGTGCTGCTTGGCGGCGAGATCACGCTGCTGGCGGCCGGGGTGGCGACGCTCTGGCGCTGGTGGCTGGCGGACCGGCCAAGCCTTGCGCAGCAGCTTGGAGTGCTGTGGTTCGGCGGTGTGCGGCGCAGCTCGGCGCTGCTACTGGCGCTGCTGCTGCTGCCGTGGGCCTTGGTGCTGTTGAAGCTTTACCAGTGGCCGTGGGTGTTGGGGGCGTGGAGTTCAACTGCGCCGCTGCGCTCGTGGCTGCCGGTGGTGGATGTGCTCAGCAGTGCGGTGATCAGCGCAGTGCGCACGGCCTTGCTGCTCGCTGGAGCCTGGGCGTGTGGCTGGCGTTGGCTGCGGCGACCGTTGCCGACAGCGCTGGTGGTGGCGGCTGGGCTGCTGCTGGGCTTGGTCGATCTTGTGCAGCTGCCGTCGCTGTGGCTGCTGTTGGGCGTGTGGCTAGCCAGCGCCGGCGTGGCGTGGCTGTGTCAACGCAGCATTGTGGCGGTGCTAGCGCTGGTGCTGTTGGCGCAGCTGTTGCCAGCGAGCCTCAAATTGACCGAAATCGGTCCCACGTGGTATCAATTCAACGGCTGGTTAGGGCTGTTGGTCGTCGTCGCGGTGATCGTATTGGCTGGTCGTTGGCTGGGCCATAGCGCCGACAATGACTTTAGTACTAGCGCGTGAGCGACACGCAGGTGACAGGGAAATCGTCAGCGATTCAGTACTATTGGCACATATTTTTAGCCTACGTTCCACAGTATTATGTGCATATCCAAACGTAGAACGTCAATATGTGGTTAATGTGCTTTTTACTAAAGTACTAGCCTAGATAGCACTATTTTGGCCGCTGCTTTGCGTTGATCAAATACGTTTCAGCCTATGCAGCGAGTGCATAAAGCGAAATCACTCTTGACATTGTGCAGTTGTCGTACTATGCTGCGTTTGGTACTATTGTCCTACCTATGCTTGCACTGTCGCCTCACATGTTCTGCGCTGACGCAAAACATAACGCTATTTTAATATCTACGGCCTAGGCTAGTTATTAAGATGGTAAGGTGTGCGCGCTACAGTCGATGAAGATGTAGCCAGGTTTGACCAAGGAGTCGACAGCGGAGGGTGCTGGCAATTTATTTGCAACAATCGCTGAAGAATCTGTTTATAATCTGGTGCAGAGCAAAAGGACAGAGACCGCATTATGAAACGACTCCGTTGGTCGATTGCAGCGCTGATGCTTCATCTGGCGCTCTTTTTTAACATCGAACGGCTGGACTTTAACCAAGACAACGTTATCGACATCTTGTCGTTTGTCTATGTTCTCGGCATAGGAGCCGTGGTTGCCACCCTGATCGTGCCCTACTTCCGCCGTCATACAGCCGGTTTTTCCATCCTGCTCTGGATTGCCGTGTACTTTGTGCTGCGGCGGCTGTTTTTCAACGAGCGACCGCTGATCGGCGGGCTGTACTTGTATCTGTCGATCACGGAGCTAGCCCTGCTGAGCGGGGCGATCTTGCTGGCGCATCGCGTGGCCCTTGACTTGCAAGATTTTGAACAAGCGATTATCAACATCACCTTGCCGCAGACGAACAGGCGTGTGCGCCCGATCAGCGAGGCGACCGAGGACATCCAAACCGAGATGTTGCGTAGTCGGCGGCACAAGCGCCCGCTTAGCGTGGTGGTTGTGCGTCCCGATCCAAGCGCTATGGAGGCGTATCTGCATCGGAGCGTGCGTGAGATTCAGCAGGCGATGATGACACGCTACACCTTGACGGGCCTGATGCGGGTGATCGCCGACACAATGCGACGAACCGATCTCGTGATCGAGATCCCCAACGGTGATGAAATTGTCGTGCTCAGTCCCGAGACCGACACCGATCAATCGAGCATATTCTCGCAGCGCATTCAGTCTGCTGCGGCCCAACAGCTGGGCATTGCTGTGACGTGTGGTACTGCGTCCTTCCCGAGCGATGCTCTAACCTTCGAGGAGCTTGTTCGTGAAGCAACACGGAAGGTCAAGGAAGAGGCTGGCAATCAACCGACCTTTGAGCCTTTGAACTCCCAAGCTGTATCTGAAAGGACGACCGATGGCATCAACACTAAAACATAATCAGCGCACGCAGTACGACTGGCTTCAGCGCATCGATCCAGGCCGCTCGCCACTTGGCCCACGTGGCTATATCATCGCCAAGCGCATCATGGATCTGACGCTGCTGGTGGTCTTTATGCCGGTGCTGCTGCTCGCATTCTTTCTCTGCGCGCTGCTGATCAAGATCGAATCGCCGAATGGCCCGGTGATGTTCACCCAGAAGCGCACTGGCAAGGGCGGCAAAGCCTTCCGCATGTATAAGTTTCGCACCATGGTGCCCAACGCCGAGGAGCTGAAAAAAGAGCTGGCGCACCTGAACGAGCTACAGTGGCCTGATTTCAAGATCACCAATGACCCGCGCATCACTCGCGTTGGCCGCTTTCTGCGCAAGACCAGCCTCGACGAGCTGCCGCAGCTGATCAACGTGCTGCGCAATGAGATGAGCTTTGTTGGCCCGCGCCCAACCTCGTTCAGCGCCGACACCTACGCCCTCTGGCAGACGGAGCGGCTCGATGTTCAGCCGGGCATCACCGGCCTGTGGCAGCTGTTTGGCCGCGGCACCACCGAGTTCAACGATCGACTGCTGCTCGACATCGCCTACATTGAAAAGCGCTGTCTCTGGCTGGACATTCAGATCCTATTTCGCACCGTTCCGGCCGTGCTTAAGCAACGCGGAGCGCATTAGTGCCACGACCGATCGCCTATCTGATGTCGCGGTTTCCGCATCTGCCGGAGACCTTTATCCTACGGGAGATGAACGGATTGGAGCAGCGTGGCTGGGCGCTGCGGCTGTATCCGCTGATGGTTCAGCAGCAGTCGATCATCCACGCCGATGCTGAGCGCTGGGTTCCACGCGCGCAGCGCACCCCATGGGTGTCGGGCGCGCTTCTCAAGGCACAAGCAACGACGCTTGTGCGCCACCCGGCGCGCTCTGTGGGCACATGGCTGCGCACGCTCGCAGGCTATCAGCGTGCTCCGAGCGAGCTTGTGCGCGCTCTGGCCCTGCTGCCCAAGGCCCCGCTGATGGCGCGGCGCATGCAGCAGGAGGGCGTTGCGCACATTCACGCCCACTATGCCACCTATCCGGCGCTGATCGCCTGGGCCATCCATCGCCTCACCGGCATCTCCTACAGCGTGACTGTGCATGCCCACGATATTTTTGTGAGCCAGGCGATGCTCGCGCCCAAGCTGCGCGACGCCGCCTTTGTGGTTGCGATCTCGGCGTACAATCGCGAGTTTCTGCGCCGCCACGCCGGCGCGGACGTGGCAGCCAAGGCGCAGGTGATCCACTGCGGCATCGCCGCCGCGCAGTATCAGCCCGCTACACCGCAGCGCCGCAGCGTGCGCCTTGAGCTGATTAGCACCGGCAGCCTCCAGCCCTACAAGGGCTTTGCGTATTTAATCGACGCCTGCGCCCAGCTGCGCGACCAGGGGCTTGATTTCCGCTGTCGCATCATCGGCGGCGGCGAGGACGAGCCGACCCTGCGCGCCCAAATCGCCGCGCTGAAGCTTGAGGCCCAGGTCGAGCTGCTTGGCCCGCAGAAGGAAACCGCCGTGCGCGAGCTGCTCGCCGCCGCCGACTGCTACGTGCAGCCATCAGTTATCACCGCTTCGGGTAAAATGGAAGGAATTCCAGTGGCGCTGATGGAGGCGCTGGCAACCGGCCTGCCGGTGGTCGCAACGGCGATCTCTGGCATCCCCGAGCTGGTGCGGCCGTTTCAGACCGGGCTGCTCGTGCCGCCGGCGGACGCAGCCGCGCTGGCGACGGCGCTTAACTTTATGGCGACACAGCCGCGCGCTGCTGCCCAGATGGCCGCCGCTGGACGGGCGCTCGTCGCCCAAGATTTCAATCTTGAAACGACGGTGGCTCAGCTTGCGCAGGCCTTCACCGCTGTTGCGCCAGCCGCAGCACCAGCCCCGTTGGTCGTCGAGGCGAGGTAGCTATGCGGATTGCGTTCGTTAAGCTTGGTGATTTCTCTCATATCAACCCTAATCTGATCGGGCAGCTGGAGCGCACGTTTCCTGATGCCAAGCTCGATATCTTCGATGTGAAAGCCCTGGTGCGCCAGCGCCCTGATCTGCTGCTGCGCTCGCTGCCGACGCTGCTGCGCGAGTATGGGCGTGATATCATCCAACGTAAAAAGCGCGCCCGCGACTGTTTGCTGATCACCTCGTTTATGTTTGATCAGATTGGTCAGCTCATGCGCCAGCAGCTCGCCGGCAAAGGCTACGCCTGGACCTTCCAGACCCAGTCGCTGTTTGATGCGTCGCAGCCGGGCCTGCCGCACTTTGTGTACACCGACCATACAGTGCTGGCCAACCTGAACTACCCGATCATTGATCGGCGGCGCGTGCTCTACTCCAAGCCTTGGCTGCGGCGCGAGCGCGCCATCTATGCCAATGCGAACTATGTCTTTGCCGCGAGCAACTTCGCCCGCGACTCGATTATTGCCGACTACGACTGCCCGCCAGAGCAGGTGCTCTGTGTCTACACAGGCGTGAACGTGCGTGTGCCCGATCCGGCAGGCCCCAAGCCCTACACCAACCCCGAGATTTTATTTGTGGGCGTTGAGTGGGAGCGCAAGGGCGGACCGCAGGTTGTGGCGGCCTTCAAGCGTGTGCTAGAGCAGCGGCCTGACGCGCAGCTGACGATCATTGGCTGCTCGCCAGAGGTGGATCTGCCGAATGTGAATGTCGTCGGTCGCATCGCGCCCCAGGCGCTGCCGCCGTACTTCGAGCGCGCCTCGCTGTTCTGCCTGCCCGCCTGGATCGAGCCTGCTGGCATCGCCTATGCTGAGGCAGCCCTCTATCGGCTGCCGGTGGTGGCGACGCCGATCGGCGGTATCCCAGATCGTGTTGTGCATGGCGAGACCGGCTATCTGATTCCGCCCGGCGATGTGAGCGCGCTCAGCGAGCATCTGCTCGCGCTGCTCAATAATCCAGAGCGCTGCGCAGAGTTTGGAGCCGCTGGCCGCCGTCGGGCTGAGCAGCTGTTTAGCTGGGATCACGTTGGCGATCGCATCGCCGCTGCGGTTCAATCTGTGCTTGATCCACACACCAACCAACGATCAGCGGATCGTTCCTGAGGAAGTACTATGCAACTGCGTCATTATATTCGTCTGCTTCTTGGCGGCTGGTGGATTATCATCCTTGCCGCGCTCTCGGGCCTGACGCTGGCGCTGGCCTCGGCCTATGTCGAGCAGCCACGCTACCGCACCAGCGCCCGCCTGATTGTGAGTCCTAACCCGACCCTGATCAACAGCGGTCAGTTTATCTATAGCATCGACACGCTGGATAAGCGCTCGATTGTTACAACCTACTCCGAGGTGCTCAACAGCAGTCGGCTGTTCGATGAGACCGGCCGGGCGCTGAAGATCGCCCCTGGTGAGATGACCAACTACAACCACTCCACGGTGGTCATCCCCGAGGCCAATATTCTGGAGTTGTTTGTCGATGGCCCCAACCCCGAGGTCACGGCGCTGCTGGCCAACAGCCTCTCGCAGCGCGCCATCGACTATGTGCGCGCGGTCTATCAGGTCTACGACCTTGATGTGCTCGATCCTGCCGATGTGCCCACCTCGGCGTTCTCGCCGCGGCCTGCCCGCGATGCGGCCCTGGCCCTGGTGCTCGGCGGCGTGATCGGTGCGGTGCTGGCGATTCTGGAGGAGCAGCTGAAGCTGCCACTGGAGGCGCTGCGCCGCCGCAACACGCTTGACCCGGTCTCGCAGGCGCTCAACCATCGCGCCTTTGAGCAGACCGCCAAGGGGGCGCTGCTCGATATCGAAACCGCCACGCTGGGCTTGATCGGCCTCGAAGGCATGCGCGAGATCCTCGACACCATGCCATCGCCAGCAAGTCAGCGCGTCCTGCGCGAGATTCGCTTAATCTTGCGCAACGAGCTGCGCGGCAGCGATATCATTAGCCGTTGGAACGATACGACCTTCGCGGTGCTGCTGCTGGGCACCCCAGAGCAGCCAGCCGCCCGCACGCTGGAGCGCATCACGCTGGCGCTGCGGCGGCCGCTGCGCACCGGCTTCGAGGACGAGACAGTGGGCGTAAAGCCCTACATCGGCGCGGCAACCGCCCACGGCTCGATCAGCTTCTCGGCGCTGGCCGAGGCGGCCGAGACCGCGCTGCGCAAGTCGTCGCGGGCCATCGATCCGAACGTGCTGCTGGCCAAAGAGCCAGAAGTTGAAGCTGAAGTTCCCATCCTGTGAGCACTATGCTAAGCACTACGTCGCTGCTATCGCCCCGCTGGCTCCGCTGGATCTTTGCCGCCCTCGCTGTGCTGGGCGGCTTTGCTGTGGGCGGCCTGGTGGTGATGACGCCTAGCACCATGAAGGTGATCGTGATTGTCGTGGGCATGGCTGCTGGCGTCGCCGCCATGCTGCGCGTCGAGTGGGGCCTGCTGGCGCTCGTGTGGATGACCTACACGCGCTTCTCCGATGTGCTGGTCGATACCCACGGCGCACCATCAACAGCGCAGCCGTTCATCGCTTTGATGATCCTGGTTATTCTGGTGCGCTGGGCGATCTACAACGAGCGCCCGGAGGGCTGGCAGCAGGCCGCGTTTTTGATCGCCGCCTATGGCATGATCGGCCTGGCCACCATGCTCTATGCCTCCGACACCTATAAAGTGCGCTATGGCGTGATCACCTATGCCAAAGACGCGATCATCGCCGTGCTGGTTGTCTCGCTGATCCGCTCGCCGCAGATGCTGCGCCGCTCGATCTGGGCCTTGCTGGCCGCTGGCATCTTTTTGGCCACGCTGACGACCTGGCAGCAGCTCACTGGCACATTCTCCAACAACTACTGGGGCTTTGCCCGCGCCTCGATCGAGAACATTATCGTTGGCAAGGATGACTACCGCATCGCTGGCCCCATCGGCGACCCGAACTTCTACGCGCAGATCCTGTTGGTGCTGGTGCCCATCGCGCTCGACCGTATTTGGAGCCGCCAAAACAATTTTCAGTTTGTGATGGCAGTCTGGGCGCTGGCAGTGTGCCTGCTCTCCATTCTGTTTACCTTCTCGCGCGGTGCGTTTATGTCGCTGGCGATTGCGTTGTTTTTGATGTTTGTGCGCCGCCCGCCCAAGCCAATCACGCTGCTGCTGACGATTATGCTCGTGCTGCCGGCTGTGCAGTTCTTGCCCAACGGCTACCTCGATCGCCTCAGCACCATCTTGGATCTGATCCCAGGCTTGAGCGACACCAGCGTCAAAGAGGAGTACTCGTTTCGCGGTCGCTCCAGCGCCCAGCTCGCCGGCTGGCTGATGTTCCGCGACCATCCGATCACCGGCGTTGGCATCGGCAACTTCCCGGTGCACTACCAGGAGTACTCGCGCACGCTGGGCATCGACAGCTCGCGCTGGGAGCAGGCACCCCACAACTTGTACCTGGAGATTCTCACCGAGCGCGGGCTGATCGGCCTCGCCGCGTTTGGCACGCTGCTGTTTTTCTTGTACCGCGGCATGAAGCAGGCGCGCGAAACATTTACCCATATTGGCATGGACGACGAGGCGGGCATGGTGCTGGCGTTTAGCATCGGCCTCGCTAGCTATCTCATTGCCGCAACATTCCTACAAGCCTCCTATCCGCGCTTCTTCTGGGTGCTGGTGGGGATAGGCTTTGCCATGCCCAATGTGGCTGCTCGGGCGCAGCGCAAGCGTGAGGAGGCGCTTAACAATGGCTGATTCGCTGGCACAGAAGACGGCGCGCGGGACGCTCTGGACCTCGGCGGCGATCTACGGCGGCAAGGCGCTGGTGCTGGTGACAACCGTTATCCTGGCGCGCCTGCTCTCTAAAGATGATTTCGGCATCGTGGCGATTGCACTTGTTGTGATCTCGTTTTTGGAGGTGCTGCAAGACCTTGGCATCGGCGCGGCGGTGATCTACGAGGCCGAGGAAGATGCAGCCCACACGGCCTTCTGGCTCGGCCTGCTGATCAGCGCTGTGCTATGTGCCTTGACCGTCATCAGCGCGCCGCTAGTGGCCGCATTCTTCGCTGCGCCCGCCGCTGTGCCGCTGCTGCGCGTGCTTGGCTTAAGCTTTCCGCTGTTCGCCCTGCGCAACATCCACGAGGCGATGCTCCGGCGCTCGCTGGATTTCAAGCGCCGCTTTTGGCCCGAGATCAGCCAGACGCTGGGCAAAGGGGTGCTGTCGATCGGCCTGGCGCTGCTCAACTTCGGGGCCTGGAGCCTTGTGCTCGGGCAGATCGGCGGCGCGGCCCTGGCGGCGCTGGCCTACTGGATTGTCGCCCCCTGGCGGCCACAGTGGCGCTTCGAGCGCGCGCGCACGCGGGCGCTGCTGCACTACGGCACTGGCATCGTGATCGTCAATGCGCTGGCCGTGGCGCTGGCGCAGATTGACTATGTGTTTATTGGGCGCTACCTAGGCACCGACGCGCTCGGCGTCTACTCGGTGGCCTTTCGCATCCCCGACCTAATCTTGATGCAGTTCTGCTGGGCGATCGCCCAGGTGATCTTTCCGGTCTATGCGCGCATGCGCGACGACGAGGCCGCGCTTGCGCGTGGCTTCATCGCCACCACGCGCTTTGTGGCGCTGGTGACCGTGCCGCTCGGCCTGGGCATTGCGCTGGTCAGCCGACCATTTGTGCTGGCCCTGTTCACCGACCGCTGGGTCGAGGCGATCCCCGTGATGCAGTCGATCGCCATCTACGCGCTGTTTCTCTCGCTTAGCTACAACGCTGGTGATGTGTACAAGGCCCAGGGTCGGCCGGGCATCCTAAGCTGGCTGTCATTTGTGCGGCTGGTGATGCTGCTGCCGGGCCTGTGGTGGGCCACCACCGTCGCGCGCTCGATTGTGGTGACTGGCTGGACCCACGCGGTCATCGCTGCGCTTGGTGGCGCGCTCAGCATGGTTGTGGCGGCCCAAATGTTAAAGGTGCCCGTGCGCGAGCTGCTGATCGCGCTGCGTCCAGCGTTTGTCGGTGGTTTGGCGCTGACTGTTGCTGTGCTCGCGGTGTTGTTTGGCCTACAGACAACGCCGCCGCTGCTCCAGCTTTTGGCGGCAGTGGCGGTGGGCGCGCTGAGCTACGTCGGGACGCTCTGGCTCATCGAGCGCCCAATGGTCGAGCAGGCGAGCGCAACGCTACGCGGTGTTTTAGCGCGGAGGTCCGCATGAAAGTTGCTCACGTTATTGACTCGCTCCAGTGGGGTGGTGCGCAGAAGCTGCTGCTCACCTTCAGCGCTGAAGCGCGCCGCCGCGCTATCGCCACCACGGTGATCACACTCAACACATCGTTGGAAAATCCGGCTGTGCCGCAGCGCCTGCGTGCGAGCGGGGCGGAGGTTGTGCGCCTGCCTGCTCCACGCCTGTTCGATCTGCGCCGCTTTGTGCAGCTGGTGCGGCTTCTGCGCCGCGAGCGCTTCGATGTGCTGCAGGTGCACCTGACCTATGCGAACATCCTGGCTCCGCTGGCGGCCTGGTTCGCCCGCACGCCGGTCGTGGCGACGCTGCACTTGGCTGGCCCTGATCCGGGCCTGGCCCCACGTAAGCAGCAGCTTGAAGACTGGATCTTGCGTCGTCTGCGCTTGGTGCAGCAGCTGGTGGCGGTGGGCTTTGTCGCCGCCGAGTTCTATGCGCCACGCCTCAATGGCCGGACTATCGCGGTGATCCCCAATGCTGTGGACCCGATTCCGCCGCTGGATGCCGCCGCCTGCCAGGCCCTGCGCGCAACGCTCATGGATGATCCCGCCCATCCGCTGGCGCTGGCGGTGGGCCGCCTGACAGCGATCAAGGCCTTTCCCGATCTGATCGATGCTTGGGCGCTGGTTGCCGCTACACATCCTGAGGCCCGGCTGGTGATCGCTGGCAGCGGCGACCAGGAGCAGGCCATCCGCGCCCGGATCACGCGCCACGGCCTGCAGGAGAAAGTGCGCCTGCTTGGCTCGCGCGATGATGTGCCGCAGCTGCTCCAGGCCGCCGATCTGTTTGTTAGCTCGTCACATCTGGAGGGGCTGCCTGTTGCTGTGCTGGAGGCGCTGGCTGCTGGCTTGCCCGTCGTGGGCACCGAGGTCGGCGATGTGCCGCATGTGCTGATCAAGGACACTGGCATCGTCGTGCCGCCGCGCCAGCCCGCTCAGCTAGCGGAGGCGATTGTCGCGCTGCTTGATGATCCGGCACGTCGGCAGGCGATGAGCGTCGCTGCACGGCAGCATATCGCTGCGCACTACAGCCCTGCGGCCTGGGTCGATCGCCTGCTGGAGGTCTATGCGGCAGCACAAGGGAGTCGCCGGTGAGCACACGTGATTTTCTCAAGGTTGTGATGATTATTCAGGGCTACCATCCGCGCATCGGCGGGGCCGAGCGCCAGGTTGGCGCGCTGGCTCCGCTGCTCCAGCAGCTCAACGTCGGCGTTACGGTGCTGACGCGGCGCTATCCAGGGCTGGAACCGTCGGCGGTTATCGACGGCGTGCCCGTGTTCCGGCTGCCGATCCCCGGCCCGGTGCCGCTGGCGGCGCTCACGTTCACGGCTGCGGCGCTGCCGCTGCTTGGCCGCCTGCGCCCTGATGTAATCCATGCCCATGAGCTGTTTTCGCCTGCCACCACCGCCTTGGCCGCCAAGCGCCTGTATGGCACGCCGATTGTCGCCACCGCCCACCGCAGCGGTCCGCTCGGCGATGTCGAGCGCATGAAAAATCGCCCGTTTGGCCAGCGCCGCCTGCGTGCGATCCGCGCCGAGGTCGATGCCTTCACCGCCATCAGCCACGAGGTCGCACTGGAGCTACAGGGTCTCGGCGTCGAGCCAGCGCGCTGCTTCAACATTGCCAACGGTGTCGATACGTCGCTGTTCCAGCCGGTCGATGCCGCCACCAAGGCGCGCCTGCGCCGTGAGTTGGAGCTGCCCGATGGGCCGCTGGTGATCTTCGCCGGGCGACTGGCTCCCGAGAAGCGCGTTGGCAATCTGCTTGATGTCTGGCCGCGCTTGCTCGCCCGCTTTCCTGCCGCCCACCTGCTGATTCTTGGCACTGGCCCGGAGGAGGCGCGGCTGCAGGAGCAGGGCGGCCAGCACGTGCACTTCGGCGGCGCTGTTCAGCAGGTCGCGCCCTACCTGCAGGCCGCCGATATCTGGGTGCTGCCCTCGGCCGCCGAGGGCTTCTCGGTGGCGATGCTGGAGGCCCTGGCCACCGGCCTGCCGGTGGTGCTCACCGACGTGGGCGGCGCACGCGATGCGATTGTGGATACGGTCAACGGCCTGCTTATCCCACCTGACGATCTGACGGCGCTGGAGCACGCGCTGGACCGGCTGCTCGCTGACCCTGATCTATGCCTGCGCCTGGGCCAGGCCGGCCGCGCCCGCGTCGAGCAGGAGTATGCGCTGCCGATCATCGCTGCACGACTTCGCGATCTCTACGCTGATCTCGCCAGGAGGAACACCTGATGCTCGTTGCACTATTTTGGATTTGCGTGGGCAGCGTTGTGTACACATATGCTGGCTACCCGCTGCTGCTGGCACTGCTTGCGCGGCTGCGCCCGGCCCCAGGGCCGTATCCGCCCGCCGAGCCGCTGGTCACGCTCTTGATCGCCGCCTACAACGAGGAGGCCGAGATCGCCGCCAAGCTTGAGAATAGTCTTCAGCTCGACTACCCACGTGAGCGCTTGCAGATTCTGGTCGTCGCCGACGGCTCGTCGGATCGCACGCCGGAGATCGTGGCCGGGTTCGCTGAGCGCGGCGTTGAGCTGAGCTTCAGCCCGCCGCGGCGGGGCAAGATGGCCGCGATCAACCGCGCCCTGCCTGAGGCGCGCGGCGAGATCATCGTGTTCTCGGATGCCAACAACCTGTATCAGCCCAACGTTCTTCGGGAGCTGGTTGCGCCGTTCGTCGATCCGAGCGTCGGCGGCGTGACTGGGGCGAAGGTGATCGCCAAGGGCGATGGCGCGCTCGGCGCATCCGAGGGCCTGTACTGGCGCTATGAGTCGTTTGTCAAAGAGCAGGAGACGCGGCTCGGCTGCTGTATGGGCGTGGCTGGCGAGATTCTGGCCATACGCCGCGAGCTGTTCGAGTCGCCGCCCGATGCGATTATCAACGACGATACGCACATGGCGCTGCGGCTGGTCAAGCGCGGCTATCGCGTGCTCTATGCTCCGCAGGCGCGCTCGGTGGAGCGTGTCTCGCAGTCGGCGGCCGATGAGCGCGCGCGCCGTGCGCGCATTTTTGCCGGGCGCTATCAGGCGATCAGCTATGCGCGTGATCTGTGGCCCTGGAGCCATCCGCTGCGCCTGTGGCAGATCTGGTCGCACCAGACGATTCGCACGCTGTCGGCGCTGGGCATGGTTGGCGCGTTCTTCACCAACCTGCTGCTGGTGCTGCGCCCACGCCGGGCGGCGCGCGGTCTGTGGCAGCTTGGGCGGCCGCTCGCGCAGGGTATCCTGCTGCTCCAGGTGCTCTTCTACGCTGTGGCGCTGCTCGGCACCCAGGTGCGCTCGAACAGTCGGCTTGGCCGCATCGCCTACCTGCCAACGTTTTTTCTGAATCTCAACTGGGCCGGCCTGATCGGTCTGTACCGCTTTCTCACACGGCGGCAGACGACGCTCTGGCAGCGCGCCCAGCGCCGGATCACCCATCAGGGGCCAGGTGTTGAATAGCTAAAGGAACTAGATGTATGTGCGGTATCGCAGGCAAAGTGTATTATGATCCGCGCCAGCACGTCGATCCGGCGACGCTGCGGGCCATGACCGATCCGATCATCCACCGTGGCCCCGATCAGGATGGCTTCTATATCGACGGCGCAGTTGGCCTTGGCTCACGGCGGCTGTCGATCATTGACGTGGCCGGCGGCAAGATGCCGATCTCCAACGAGGACGAGTCGGTCTGGATCGTCTACAACGGCGAGGTCTATAACTTTCCCTTTTTGCGCCAGCAGCTAGAGCAGGCTGGGCACCACTTCGCCACCAACACCGACACCGAGGCCATCGTGCACCTGTACGAGCAGGTTGGCCTTGATTTCCCGCGCCATCTGAATGGCATGTTTGCCTGCGCGCTCTGGGATCAGCGCCACGAGCGGTTGATCCTGGCCCGTGATCAGCTGGGCATTAAGCCCCTCTATTATGCGCAGCTCGCCGACCGCCTGGTGTTTGGCTCGGAGGTGAAGTCGCTGCTCGTCGACGGTGTTGACCGCGCCATCGACCCGATCGCGCTTCACGATTACCTGTCGCTCAACTATGTGCCGGGGCCGCGCTCAATCTTTGCGTCGATTCGCAAGCTCCAGCCAGGCCATATGCTCATCTGGGAGCGGGCGAGCGGCCAGCTGGCGATTCGCCAGTTCTGGGATGTGCCCCAGCCCACCGAGATCTCGAATCGCGTGCGCACGTCCGACGACCTAGAGCAAGATCTGCTTGATCTGCTGCGCGAGGTGGTCCACGATCAGCTGATCAGCGATGTGCCGCTGGGCGCGTTTCTCAGCGGCGGCATCGACTCCAGCTTGGTTGTGGCGCTGATGAGCCAGGTCACAGATGCACCTGTTAAAACCTTCTCGATCGGCTTTAGCGATAAGTCGTTCAATGAGCTGCCCTACGCGCGCATTGTCGCCGAGCGCTTCAAGACCGAGCATCACGAGCTGGTGCTGGAGCCAGACGCGCTAAGCCTCGTTCAGGCCATGGCCGACTACTTCGACGAGCCGTTTGCTGACTCGTCGTCGCTGGCTGTGTACGCCGTCAGCGAGCTGGCCGCCCGCCACGTCAAGGTGGCGCTCAGTGGCGATGGCGGCGACGAGGTTTTTGGCGGCTATGCGACGTATCAGGCCGATCAGCTGGCGCGCATCTATCGCCGCCTGCCTGCGGCGCTCGGCACCACCCTCATCCCGCGGCTCGTCAATCTGCTGCCAACCTCGGAGCGCAAGGTGAGCTTGGACTTCAGGCTCAAGCGCTTTGCGGCTAGCGCAGCCCAGCCGCCGCTGGCGGCCCATGTGGGCTGGAAATCATTTTTGAGCGAGCCGATGAAGGCGCGCCTCTACGCCGATGATCGCGCGGCGACGCTGCGGCCGACCGTGTCGCTGTTCCAGCCTTACTATGACACCTACACCGGCACCGATCTGCTCAATCGGCTGCTGTACGTTGATACCAAAGTTCAGCTTGTCGATGATATGCTGACCAAGGTTGACCGCATGAGCATGGCCCACTCGCTGGAGGTGCGCGTCCCGCTGCTGGATGTGCGGCTCGTGGAGTGGATGGCGCGCCTGCCTGGCGATCTCAAGGTGCAGCGCTTGACGCTGAAGTATATGCTCAAGCGCGCGGCCGCCAAGGTGCTGCCAGCAGCGATTCTTCAGCGCCGTAAGGCTGGCTTCAGCGTCCCGATCAATCGCTGGCTGAAGACCGATCTGCGCGCGCTGGTTGATACCCAGCTCGCCCCCGAGCGCCTGCGCGAGCAGCAGATCTTCGATCCGCAGGCCGTGCAGACGCTTCTCAACGAGCATATGAGCGGACGGGTCGACTGGGGCCGCTCTATCTGGAATCTTTTAATGTTTACACTGTGGTACGAGCGTTTCGTGCGCAGTTAGGTGGAACTTATGTGGCTACGACGTATTCTCCTCGGAATGCTGCTGCTGGCGCTTGTGCCGGCGGCTGCACTCCACGCCCAGCGCGCTCAGCCCACGCCAACCGCCGCAGCGGCGAGCGATGAGCTGCCTGCCAGCGCCGATGATGAGCTGACAGCGGCTGAGACTGATCAGTTTTTGAATTTGGGCGACTTTGTCGATAATGAGCAAAGCCTGTACGGGCCGTATGATGCCCGCTATATCACCGTGCGCCTGCCTGCCACCTGGCAGCTCGAGCCAGGCGCAGAGCTACGGCTGGACTATAAAACCTTTATCGGTGGCTCAACCACGACTGTGACTGATGCGGTTGGGCTAGGCGGCTTCATGGATGTGCGCTTTAACAATGTTTCGCTTGGCCAGATCGTCCTTGACGAGAGCGGCGAGCACTCGCTGACGCTGCCGATTAGCACCACTGCCTTCAAGACCGATAATCCAGACGGCTCGCATGTGCTCAGCTTCTCGCTCGATGCCGGCCTGCACTGCAACGATGCCGCCCAGACCAATGTGGTGCTGCGCAACACAACGGTCTTGGTGCTGCCCCATAGCATTGTGCCGCCGCCAACCGACCTGGAAAACTTGCCGCTCCCCCTCTACCAGAAGTCACTGGAGGACGATCTGGTGACTGTGGTTGTACCCGATGCGGCCAGCGTCGCTGAGGTGCGCGCAGCGCTCATCGTCTCCGCTGCTCTCGGCCAGCAAACGTTCAACCAGGTGACGCTCCAGCTGCTGCCAGTCAGCAAGCTGGCCAGCGTCGAGGACACCGATCACATCGTGTTGGTTGGCCGCGCCCAGTCGCTCGGTGCGGTCCTGAAGCAGATGGATCTGCCGGCCGCGCCAACCGCCAGCGGCTTTGCCTCGCCGCTGATCCAGCCTGACGACGGCGTGCTGCAGATGGTCCAGTCGCCCTGGAACGCCGACCGCGTGGTGCTTGTCGTCAGCGGCAGCTCCGATGCTGGCGTGATTAAGGCCAGCCAGGCGCTCAGCAATGGCCATATTAATCCCACCGATGCGCCAAATCTCGCGGTTGTGGCGGATGTCAATGTGCCCAGCACCATCGTCACCGACACGGCTGCGCTGGCGACGACCGGCGTGATCACGCCTGGCAATCCGATTACGGTGCGCCTGAGCAACCTGGGCTACGATACGCGCACTGCTTTTGGCATCGGCGCGCACTATCTCGACTACCAGTTTGTGGTGCCCAACGGCACCGAGCTGAGCGACGAGGGCACGCTTGAGCTGCACTTCGCACACTCAAACCTGCTCGACTTCGATGTCTCTGGCATGCTCGTGAAGATCAATGATCATCCGATCAGCTCGGTGCGCTTTGATGAGAACTCATCCCAGCGTGGCTCGGTGCAGCTGCGCATCCCCAAAAACACGATCCAGCCTGGCCCCAACACGCTGCTGATCAGCGCCGATCTGGTGCCGCAGACACCGTGTATCGATCCAAACTTGGCCGGTGTGTGGATGGCTATTCAGAACGACTCGCTGCTGTCGCTGCCCCTGCAGCCCAAGCGCGATGATACGCGCCCGGCCATGAATCTGCTCAACTATCAGCGCTTGCTTACCGAGGAGCGCTCGCTGAGCAACCTGGCGATTATTGTGCCGCCAGCTGCGCCAACGGCGTGGCAGGTTGCAGCGAAGCTCGTGGCCGACCTCGCCAACCAAGTTCCGGCTGGTATGCAGGATTTTGCTGTGCTCTTCAGCGATCAGGCGCTTACCGAGACGCTGGCGCTGTCGAACATCATGCTCGTTGGTCAGCCTGCCAAGTTGCCGTGGGTGGCCGAACAAGGGCCGCAGTTCCCGCTTGTCTTCCCGCCGGATAGCAACCTGCCCACCTTGGGCAACGAGCGCGTGCTCTATCGCCTGCCCGCCGACCTGAGCCGTGGCTACCTGACGCTCGCGCGCTCACCGTATGATCCCGGTCACGTGGTGCTGGGGGTGCTTGGCAGCACCACCGAGGGCCTGGACTGGGCTGGTCGGGCGCTCCTGCTTGGGCGGCTGCGCTCGCAGCTTGATGGCACCGTGGCCATCGTCAACGACGAGCGTGTTAGCGTTGAAGATACAGCGCTGAGCAGTGACACAAGCATTTTGGCCGAGAACGCTATTCCTGAGGCCGAGGTGACCGAGACCTATCTGCAGACGCAGCCGGTGGAGAAGCCCAAGTGGGTGCTCTACGTTATTGCTGTGTCGATGGTGCTGATGTGGCTAATTCTGGCATTCGTTGGTGTTCGGGCGCTGCGGCGGCGGCGTCAGCGGCTTCAGCACGAGTGATCTGCCACCAGTAGGCTAGTGTTAGGCCGTACCAGCCGATAATCCAGCCACCGTGGATGTTCTCCACTGCCACTGTCGCCCAAGGGATCTGCGCGAGACCTTGGGCGATTCGTATTTGCCAGGTCAGCGCAAGCCAGGTCAGCGGCAGCGCCAGCAGCGCGAGCCAGCGCCAAAGCAGGCCAGCGACAGTCAGCGCTGCGCCGCAGGCCATCGCCAGTGGCACCGCTGGCGTGATCAGAATGTTGGCCAGCGGTGCGATGAGCGATAGCCGCCCAAACTGGTAGATGATCAGCGGTAGCGCCCAGACCTGCGCGGCCAGCGTTGCCGTCAGCGGCTCGATCATCCAGCTCAGCCACGGATGTTCCAGCCGCGCCTGGAGTGGTCGCTGCACGTAGTTGCCCCATGCGAACAGACTGGCCGTCGCCAGCGCCGACAGCTGAAAGCCCAGATCCCACAGGGTGTGCGGGTTGAGCGCAGTCATAACAAAACACGCCAGCGCGAGCGCAGTCCAGGCATCGGATTTGCGCCCCAGCGGTGCCGCGCAGGCCACGATCGCCCCCATCAGCGCCGCCCGCACCACCGACGCCGACGGCCCAACCAGCGCCACGTAGACTATGACCACGCCCAGCGCCGCCAGCGTCGCTGTCCAGCGCCGCCAGCCTAGCCGCCGACCAATCGCCAGCAAACACAGAATGAGTATGGAGATATTCCAGCCGGAAATGACGAGAATGTGCGATGTGCCTGTGCGATTAAACGCCTCCCACAGGTCCGGCGGGATGCTGCTCTGGATGCCGAGCAGAATGCCAATCAGCAGCGCTGCCTCTGGCTCCGGCACCAGCTGCATGATCGCTGTGCGCGCATAGCTCTTGAGCTGGAGCAGGCGCTGATAGGGCGAGCTGGCTGGCGGAAGTGTGGCTTGCACCTGTGGGGTGTACATCACGCCGTACACGTTGTGCCGCGCGAGGTAGGCCGCATAGTCAAAGCTGCCGCTAGTGCGTGGAGCGTGGAGCGTGCCGCTGATCACCAGCTGCTCGCCGAGCTGGTGCGGCGGCTCTGGCGGCAGCGTGACTTGGATCAGCCCTTGCGTGGGGTGTGTCTGCCCCGCACTGCGCACCTGGGCGACGGCGAGAGTGAAGCGCTGCTCTGTTGGCGTCCAGCGTGGCTCGGCGGCGATCTCGCCCTGCAGCAGCACGCTTGTGCCTAGATAGTGCTGGATGTGGTTGGCTGGCAAGGGTTTTTGGCTGCTGTGCATACGCAGCCCACCTGCCCCGAGGCCCAGCAGCAGCAGCCCTGCCAGCAGCGCCTTGGGTCGTGCATAGATCAGTGCCGCCGCACTACCGATCAGCACTGCTGTGGCCCAGCCCAGCTGCGGCTGAGCGTCGATCAGCCAGATACCCACAAGCCAGCCTAGTGTTAACACAATCACTTGCATACCTCAGCTCCTCATCTGTGGCGGGTGTTTTCAACGGTAAGTTTACTGTCTGGGGCGAGCGCTGTTCAGCGCTTGTGCTTGATGATGCATCGTGCAGGCAAATTGTGTTGTCACCCTGGCTCAGTGGTGGCAATATCCCCCGTATGGGGGATTTTGTTAAAAAATGGTGATAATTGATTGAGAAAAGTTTAAAGGTGTGCTATGCTAACCTACGTCGTAAAGACACCCCCTCTCCTAAATGAACCTGGGACGAAAGTTCCGCGAGCTGTTGGTCAACCAAACGCTTCCCCCAAATCGCCCGATTTGGTCAGAGCTGTGACAGCAGGTCGTTTACGGTCTCCTTGTGTGGTCTGGCGAGCATCGATTGATATCTACGGCAGCATCAGCCTTAGTGCTGTGTCTAGGGTTCCTTGTTTGCGAGCAATGGCGCTTCGCGACGAAGGGCGTGTGATGCATGTCATCTTCGTGCTAGAGCACATACCTCAGGAGGCACATTTCATGAGTCGTAAGAACATCGTTCGCCTTGCCGTGACGCTTATGCTCCTTTGCGGTCTTTTTGCCGCTCTGCCAGGTAAACCGACAGCGGCCCAGACACGCAGCAAGGCCAACTATGTTGCTGGCGAATTGCTCATCCAGTACCGCTCCAACACCACCGACACCCAGAAAAATACCGTACGTGGCAAGGCTCTCGGCCACAAGATCGCTACGCTGCGCGCTGCGCAAAAAGGCCACGGTGATCTTGAGCTGCTGGCAATCCAGGGCGATGTGAGCGCTACAATCAAGCAGCTCGCCAACGACCCGGCGGTTGAGTTTGCCGAGCCAAACTGGATCTATACCACCGACGCTACGCCTAGCGACTCCTACTTCACCAATGGTTCGCTGTGGGGTATGTACGGTGCGAGCACCTCGCCTTCCAACCAGTATCAGTAGATCACAGGATTGGCTCGGGTGGCGTGTAGGGTCGGTACGGTGCGAGCGGGATAGCCCGAACCATGCCGTAGATGGCCGTTACGGC
>JABXJS010000055.1 GCA_013538855.1 Herpetosiphonaceae bacterium | reverse complement strand
TGTGATGATCGCAGGCGGCGGCGTGCGCAGCGGGCGGGCCGGAGCCGTGCGCGGCGCAGGCAGGGCCTTGGGCGGCGGCTCTGGCTCCTCGCGGTGCAGCAGCGGCACCGCCAAGAACTCGGCGCTGGCCTGCTCGACCGACTGATCGGGCAGCTTGGCGCTGAGCGTAAACGGGTGCATATCGGAGCGGCCCCACCAGCGCCGACGGCGCAGGCGCAGCTTGAGCGGAGCCTGATAGACCGCGCCGGCGTCGATCCAGACCTGGCGATCAACAAACGGAATATCGAACGCCTGCTCGGAGTCCAGAAAGTGCAGCGTCAGCATGAGGCGCTGGTTGGAGCGGTTAGCGATCTCGACCTGGAAGTCGCCGCTGGCGCGGCCGCTCTGGCGCGGCGGGAAGATCGAAACATCAACATCGTAGAACGGCAGCACGTGCAGCACCGCCGAGGCGCGCATCTGCGCGGCAGCGTCGTGCTCGGAGGTGACGACGACCGTGCAGGGATAGTCGCCGACGCTTGCGGCGGCCTCGCGCGGCGGGCTGAGCTTGATCTCGACCTCGCCGCGCGCGCCGGGGAAGAGCGGCAGCTCCGGGTTGGAGATCGCCACCCAGCCGGACGGCAGGCCCTCGACCGAGACAATCAGGTGGTCGAGCACGCTGGAGTGGTTGATCAGCGTAGCCTTGAGCGCCACGCTCTGGCCGGGCTGCACGCGCAGGGCGCGCTGCGAGAGGCGAATGTTCATCGACTGGGTGAGCGGGCCGCTTGGCTCGGCTGGCACAGGCAGCTGTGATGCCGTCGCCAGCGCCATCGGCTGACCGGAGGGCAGCGTCTCCAGCGGCGCGACCGGCTCGTCGGGCGGATAGATGAACATGCGCAGCTGGCCGAGCTTGATCACACTATCGCGGTTGAGGCCGACGGGCACATAGCTGGAGATGGCGCGGTCGTCGATGAAGGTGCGCACACTCGCGCCCAAGTCGAACACCTGGTAGTCCGGCGGGGCGCAGAAAATTTGGATGTGGTGATCGGCGACTGATGGATCATCAAGGATCACGTCGTTGTCTTGGGCGCGGCCAACGCGGATGGTTGGCTTGCGCAGGTAGGCGACGTAGCGCTTGCCGCTTGGCAGCACAACTACCAGCGTGCCCAGCAGCGGGTGCTCACCGGGGCTGACAGTCGGCGCGGCTGGTGTGGGCACAGGCAGCGGCGGCGTAGCAGCGCTAACCGCGCCCTCAACCGCATCCTCGTCGTCGCGCTCGATGGTGCCGGCCTCCTCGGCGGGATCGTAGACGGCGGCATCGTGGAGCAGGGCCTCGACCTCGCTGGAGAGGATCATGTCGTCGTCCTCGGCGTGCGCAGGCTGGGCGGCGAAGATCGCATCAAGGCCCGTCTTGGGCTTGGCGGCATCATCGGCGCTGCTCTTCAGCGGCTTGGTCTGGGCGCTCGCGCCAGCAGCATTCGCTTGACCAGAGCGCTGGTCATCGGCGCTGGCGGGCGGCACGGCGGGCGGCGCGCTCGACGAGCCAGCGGGCGACTGCGACGCGCTGACACCGCTCCCCACAGCTGGCGCGGACTGCGCAGCAGCAGGGCCGTCAACCACACCTGGCGCAGCATTCGCTTGACCAGAGCGCAGGTCATCGGCGCTGGCGGGCGGCACGGCGGGCAGCGCGCTCGACGAGCCAGCGGGCGACTGCGACGCGCTGACACCGCTCCCCACAGCTGGCGCGAACTGCGCAGCAGCAGGGCCGTCAACCACACGCGGCGCAGCATCAGCAGGAGCAGCTGGCGACAGGCCGCTGAGCGCCTGGTGCAGGCCGATCTCGTCGTGCGGCTCGAAGACCGCAATGCGCAGCGGGCCGACGGGCTTCCAGCCTGTCAGTGGCGTGCGGTCGCCGGAGATCAAGTCGATGAGCGCGAAGCCCTGGTCGGTGGTGACAATTTGGGCCTGGTAGGGGCGGGCGGAGCTATCGGGAAGCAGGATGTCATTGTCGAGGGCGGAGCCGATGCGCAGCAGCGGCGCGTGAAGCGGGAGGAGCTGCGGGCGGCCGGAGCTATCGACGACGACGGCAGTCCCAAAGAGGGTGCGCACCGTCTCGGTCGCAGTGACGGTGCTCTCGCCAGGATAGACAAAAAGGCGCACGGGGCCGATCTGAATGACGGCGTCCTCGGGGGCGCGGAAGGGCTGGTCGGCGGGCAGGCGCTGACCATCGAGCAGCGTTCCGGCGGAGCTACCGAGATCAATCACATCGATGCCCGCCTGGCTGCACAGCAGCAGCGTGTGGTAGGGCGCGACCACAGCCACAGGCAGCACGAGGTCGTTATCGGCGGCCTGGCCGATGCGCACAGTGGGATTGACGAGCGACACCACCGTCTCGCGCCCATCGGGAAAGACCACAATAAGCGAGCCGTAGGGAGCAATTTTTGATTGATCGATGGTCATTGGCACACCCAAAAGACTAGGACTGCGGCACAATCTCCAGCACATAGGCGGTATGCGCCGGCTTCTCGGACTCGATGATCATCTCAAGCGTATGGCGGTCGATGGCCGCTGGATCGGGCACAGCGAGGCGCACGCGAAACACGTGGGGCGGCAGATCGTCGCCGTTGGGATCGTGCGGCTCGGTGATCGCGGCAGCAAAGCCGGTGTAGATTTTGATATAGCTCAGGATGCCGCTGCGCGTACCACGGCGGCGATACAGCTCGGCCGAGGACAGGATGAGCGCGCGGCGGCGCTCCAGCGGCCAGTTCTCATTCAGCACCAGGTCGAACCAGGTGGCCAGCCAGGGCAGCAGCGACTCAGGCGCGGTGCGCGGATCGAAGTAGTAGGGCAAATCGCCGATCAGATGGTCGAGCGGCGCGAGGATAGACTCGAAGATCAGCAGCATGCGGCCGAGAAACTCGTTGTCCTGGTAGCACGGCGGCAGGTACTGCAGATAGCTGCTCATCTGCGCCAGATAGCGCGGCGTGCGCACCGAGCGCAGGTTGCCGGTGACGCGGCGGGCGGGCAGGCGCGAGCGGCGGGCGATCGAGCCGACATCGGAGATGCGCGCGGCCACATCGGGCGGGAGGGTGGAGCTACGGCGCAGCGAGCCGCGCTCGATATCCTCGATGAGGCGCGGCAGATCGCCGGCGGCGGCCTCGGGCTGCGTATAGCGGATGAAAAACGCGCCGACGCGCATGATATCGCCGTCGCGCAGCGGGTAGCGCGTGCCGGGGCGCAGGCGCACATAGTTCAAAAAGGTCGGCTGCTGCTGGTCGATGGTCATGACCCAGCACTCGTTGGGCGTGCAGACCAGGCGCAGATGGAAGGCGGCGATGCCCGCGCCCTCCAGCACGATGTCGTTATCGCTGGCGCTGCCGATGGTGGTGACGCCAGGGCGCAGCGGCAGCACCTGCGGCGGGCTGCCCTCGACGGCATAGCTAATTGATCCGAACTCCACTTAGGCCCTCACCGTCACTACGTGCTCCGCCGAGGCCAGCAGGCCCTGTGGCGGCAGCTCAACCATCGACACAACCTCGGCGCGGCCCTCGACCATGCGCGCCAAGCGAATCTCCTCGACGTACTCCAGGCCCGGCAGGCCCTGGAGCAGCGCGTACAGCTCCGAGACATACAGCGTGCGGCCGAAGGGCCAGCCAGCGCCCTCGCGGCCGCCGATGATCGGATTGAGGTAGGTGTAGAGGCGCTTGAGGACGGCCTGGCGCACCGACTCGGCGTCGGACATCATATGTGCGCGCACCTGCGCCTCGACCTTGACCCAGACATACGGCGGCTCGTCGATGAGCACCTCGGTGGTGAGCTGGCGGCGCTCGTCGAGATAGGCGCGCACCTTCTGGCGCAGCTGCGGCGACACGCTGAGCTGCTCGGGGTAGATGCGCTGGAGGGGATCGCTGACAGCGGGCACGAGCAGCAGCTTGACCGAGCCAGGCGGCACGCGGTCAGGGTGGTCGGCGGGCAGGGCGTCGGCCTGGCGCGGCTGGAGGCAGTGGACGCGGGCGACCTCGGAGGATGCCTCCCAGGCCAGAAACTCGTAGTCCTCGGCGGTGACAGCGCGCGAGCGGGTGCGCAAGAGCTGCGGAGCGCGCAGCGCGGCGTGCTCCAGCGTCTCGGTATCGCGGCCGCCGACGGCCGGATCGCGGTTGATCACGCGATCGACGTAGGGCACGGCGGACTGAAGCAGCTTGATCGTGCCAGCGCCGACATTGCCGACAGCGCCGCCGCCGGTGCGATACGACTTCATGCGAATAAGGCTATTGCGCTGCGGGATGGCCCCATACTGGCGCGTGATGCCGTCCGGCTCGCGAATCGAGGGGCCGAAGGCGATCTCGCCGTTGCTGCCATCGAGCGTATAGTGCAGATCGTTGGCCGACGAGTGGCTGAACGTCTCCTGCTCGGCCCAGGCGACCCAGCCGCCGTCCTCCGTCTGCACCTCGATGTACTCCTCGGGATAGCGCGGCAGGACGGGCACATAGTCGAGGTAGAAGCGCTGGCCGGGGGAGCCATCGCTGCGCCCGAGGATGGTATTGCTGACCATGACGCAGTGGGTTGCGGGCACGCGGCCGCCAAGCGCCTGGGCGCGGATAGTGTCGATCACCGGCGAGGCCGAGTAGGTTGGCTGGCCTGGCTCGGGGGCGACGTACATGCAGCGCACCCAGAAGGCCTCGTGATCGTTGACGGTGGCCGTCTGCATCGCTGGCGGCAGGTGCAGCACGATCAGGCCGGCCTGATTGAGGCCGTTGGTGCCATCCTGCTCGATATCGTCGTGGCCCAGGTCAAGCCAGGCATCGCCCATCCAGACCTGCCAGACGAGCGGTGGGCGGCGCGGATCAACGCCAATGCCCTCGACCGAGGCGTCGATCCACAGGCCGAGCACGTGGGCGCTAATGTCGTTGGCAAAGCCCAGGTAGAGCGCATCGCCGGGGCGTGGGCGCGGGCTGAAGATCATAAACGTCTCGCCCTCGGTGGAGAGCTTGAGCGTCTGGTCATCGAAGACGCGCTCGTTGGGCGAGGTGAAGCAGGCGGAGAACTTGGGCGGGGTGATCACCAGATCGACATCGGTGCTGAACGTGACCGCCGGATCGCTGCTGGTCTGCTCGGTGGCGACCTGCGTAGCGGCGGGCAGGGTGATCGGGGCCTCGGCAGGCGCAGAGAGCCAGACGGTGAGATCGACGCGGGCGGGCTGGGCGGGCTGCAGATGGACGCCCATCAGATCGAGAAAGGCGATCTGGCTTTTCTCGGGCACGCGATTGAGCCGAAAGAGCAGAATATCGACCATCCAGGCAAACAGCTCGATCAGCGTCACGCCGGGATCGCTCACATTGTGGTCGGTCCACTCAGGGCAGAACTTCGGGATCATGCGCTTGGCCTCGTCGACCAAGTCCTGAAAGGTGCGATCATCTAGATTGGGCGTGGGCAGTGGCACACAGGCCTCCTCGAACACACAGGCTACGCTTCGCCAGGGATGCTGTAGAACGGATAGACCAGCGCGCGCTCGTCGTAGGTGGCGCGGACGCGGTACTCGACGTAGATGAGCATGCAGCCAGGCAGATCGGGGTCCTCATCGACGAGCACATCGATGACCTCGATGCGCGGCTCCCACCACTCCAGGGCCTCGCGGGTATAGACCGCGGCGGCGGCCATGGTGCTGGCGTTGACTGGCGCGAAAAGCAGCTCGTGGATGCGCGAGCCGAACTCCGGGCGCATCACGCGCTGGCCCTTGGGGGTGCTCAGGATAATCTCGATGGCCTCCTCGATCTCCTGAATGCCGCTGGACATGCCGATGCCGCCGCGCACATCGATCTGGACTGGAAAGCGCCAGCCCTTGCCGATCAGGTCGAACAGCTGGGCCATGCTAGCCCCCGATCATCACAGTGGGCAGGCCGGAGACAATCACGCCGCCGTGGGCGGTCTGATCGCCCATGCGCGCCGCCGGGCGGCCCTGGATGAGCACGGTGACGCTGCCGCGCACGATGGTGTCGGGCGGGCCAACGCAGGTGGCCGGGTTGCCAACGACTGCGGCGGGCAGGCCGCCGATGAGCACCGTGGGCACGCCTGGCGGCAGGATCGGGCCGCCGACGTGGGGCACAGGGCCGTTGGCGAGCGGGCAGGTGTGCATATCGGTTACACGCGCAGCAGGGGGCATAGCGTTCTCCTTGAGCAGACTAGTTGATCTTGACCAGGGTGCCTTGAATATTCATGATCGCCGATGTCTTGAGGTTCATCAGCGCGTTGGCCTGCACATCACAGTTGGCGTTGGCCTTGACGGTCATGTTGGCATTGGCGGCCAGCTCCACGCCAGCGGCGGCGATGTTCAGGTGGCCGCCAGCGCCCTTCAGCTCGATGCCGCTGGACGAAAACTTAAGCGAGTTGGCCCCGGACTTCAGCTCCAGCGAGGTCTGCGCATTGACCGTGACCGCGCCGCTGTTGTCGTCCATCGTGATGGTATGTTTGGTTGACTTGATCTCGATTTTCTTGTCGGTGTCGCTGATTGTAATCGAGTGGCCGTTGGCGGTCTTGATGATGATCGCGCCCTTGTTACTGCCCTCGTCCTCGACGAACTCGATGGCGTGGCCAGCGCGCAGCTTGATGCCGCGATTCTGCACCTTGCCGTTGGAGATCGCCGTGAGCGGCAGCGCGTCCTGCGAGTTCCACAGGCCGCCGATGACAAATGGGCGATTGAGATCGCCCTGCTCAAAGGCCACGAGCATCTGGTCGTTGACCTCGGGCGTGAACAGCAGGCCACGGCTGCTGCCAGCGCCGGGAGCGGCGACCCAGGCCCAGTCGCTCTCCTGAGTGTCGTCGAGCCAAGGAAACTTGAGCTTGACGCGGCCCAGGCTATCGGGATCGTTGACGTTGGTGACGATGCCGACGGCCACGCCAGGCAGCTGGCCCGCCGCCGCAGTGGCCGAGGTGCCGCCGCCGAGCATGCCCGACAGGCTGTCGGGGCGCTGGCCGCTGACCACAAACTCGGTTAAGTAGCCCTGCATCGGCGCATAGGTGTGGCGTGCCGATGTGACGAAGTACTTGCCGCTGAACTTGGTGCCCAGCCCGCTGAGCTTGACCAGCACGCCGGCCTTGATCGTCGGCTCGCCGAGCGCCAGACCATCGGCATAGAGATAGTCGTTGGCGGCGGCGTTGAGCAGCGACTGAGCCATCTTGGTGGCCTCGCCTGATGTTCGAACAGAGCAGTTGCTTACGACCATTGTAGCACTGCTGCCAAATGCAGTTTGCGCCAGCTGCGCGCCTTTCTTGGACTCGCCGATGGCATCGGGAACCGTTGGCGTGGACGCTGTGCCGACGATCGCCTGCTTGGCCTTCGCGTCCCAGCTGCGCACCTCGATGCTGTTGGGCTGGGCCACGGCGCTCAGGCGTGCATGAAACTCCAGCAGCGTCTCGCCCCACTCCTGGTCGGTGGCATCGGTGCCGGTCTGCTCGGCAGGCTCGAAGACAAGCTTACGATCATCGACGCGCACGCGATAGCCGTTGCGGGCCGCGCGCGCCCGAATAAAATCCATGTCGGTCTGGTTGGCCTGAATCACATAGTCGTGCTGCTCGCTGGTGGCGGTGACCTGGGCCTGGAGGCCGGACTCCTGGGCGATCTGGCTGACGATGGCCGAGTCGGTTTTTTTGGTAAACGTGCGCGTTTTGCTCACGCGGTACAGGCGGTGCGAGCGATCGTAGCAGCGCACCACGAGTGCGCGCTCGGAGCGTGTAAACTCTGGCTCCAGCGACACCACCTCGCCCTTGAACACGCTGCTGGTGCTGCTGGCTGTCTTGGCGGCGAGTATCTCAATCGATTTGCCGAGATTAAACGTCGTGCCATCGATCAACGTAAAATCAGGATCGTGAAAGCGCATGACGGCCATCGCTGGCTGATGCAGGTCATCCTCTACCACAACATCGATCAGATGGTCCTCGGTCGTGGTGCTAATGTACGATCCTTCGACCTTGATGCGCAGCGCAACGTACTGAGAGCTTGGCATAGGTAAACCTCGTCTGACTACGTCTCCAGCGGAGTGATCAAGAGCGACTTGCCAGGCTGGAGGCGCAGCGGGTCGCTGATGCGGTTAACACTGGCGAGATGCCGCCAGGCCGCGGTGTCGCCATACTCCTCGTAGGCGATGCCCGCCAGCGTCTCGTTCTCGTGGACAACGCGCATGTGCGGGCCGCGCTGGCCGCCAGAGGTGGGGTTCTGGCGCGGGTACTGGGCCTCCTCGGAGACCTGCTTGAAGGTGACGCGCACGGTGGCGCGCAGCGGCGTGCCATCGTGACGAAACAGCGTGAAGGTCTGCTCCAGCTGCGTGATCACCGCCTCGAAGCCCCAGACGCTGCCCCACTTGAACACGCAGTGTGGCGGCTCGGGCTGCGGGCTGTTGCTCGACTCGTCGATCTTCATCAGGTCCCAGAGGACGCGGGTGTACTGGCGCACGTCCTGGCCGGCCTTGCTGTTCACCTGCGAGTGCGTGTTATCCTCGGTGGTATCAAAGAGCAGATTCAGGCTGAGCGTCGAGGGCTGGCCGCCACGGAACACCGGGTGGCCGACGTTCTTCTGTGGCACGCGAATAATATCCCAGTCGTTGGTCTTGGAGACTGAGTACTCGGTGGGGTTGAACATACACACCGCCTTGCGCGATGGGTCGTCTTTGAATGAGATCTCGGCTTTGACAAGCTCGCCGCTGGCCATTGTTCACTCCTTGCTAGCGCCGTCCGCGCCGCTCCAGCTCGATGCGCAAGCGCCGCCGCAGGCGGCTGTAGACCGCCCGCGCCAGCTGCTCCATATCGACCGCTTCCTCCACACTCGAATCCTCAGTCTCTGGTAGGTTTGTGCCTGTCTCGGCACGCTGCACGGATCCAGCGGGCGCGGCGGTCGAGTGTGCTGCGGCATCGACCGAGCGCGCGATCACCGGGCTGAGCAGCGGCAGGCTCTCCTCGGCGTGGCTCGGCGCGGGCGTAGGCAGCGCAGGCTGCGGCAGCACCAAGGGCGCTGGGTCGGCGTCAACGGCATCAAGCGCCGGATAGTCAGCCGCGGCTGAGCCGCCATCCACAAGCACAAGCGCAGGCATGCGCATCAGCGGCAGATCAGCGCTGTGCTGCTGACCAGCGCTTGTGCGGGCCAGCACCCGCTGCGCCAGCCCGCCACCGTCGGCCCACGCCAGCGGCAGATCAGCGCCAGCAGCGGACAGCCCAGGCGCTGCGCTCAGCGGCGCACGCTGCGGCTGAAGCAAGCCCAGCCCGCCGAAACTCGCCCTGCCTGCTTCGGCACCGCGCTGTGGCTGAAGTAGTCCCAGCCCCGCAACGCTCCCCGCGCTCAGCGGCGCACGCTGCGGCTGAAGTAGTCCCAACCCCGCAACGCTCCCTGCGCTCAGCGGCCCACGCTGCGGCTCAAGCAAGCCCAGCCCGCCAAAGCCCGCCGCGCCTGCTTCGGCACCGCGCCGTGGCTGCAGCAGCGTGGTGCCGCCACCGACGCCCAACGGTGCTCGCTGTGGCTCAAGCAAGCCCAGCCCAACAATGCTCCCTGCACTCAGCGGCGCACGCTGCGGCTCAAGCAAGCTCAGCCCGCCAAAGCCCGCCGCGCCTGCCTCGGCACCGCGCTGTGGCTGAAGTAGTCCCACCCCAGCACCGCTCCCTGCGCTCAGCGGCCCACGCTGCGGCTCAAGCAAGCCCAGCCCAGCACCGCTCCCTGCGCTCAGCGGCCCACGCTGTGGCTCAAGCAAGCCCAGCCCGCCAAAGTCCGCCGCGCCTGCCTCGGCACCGCGCTGTGGCTGAAGCAAGCCCAGCCCAGCACCGCTCCCTGTGCTCAGCGGCCCGCGCTGTGGCTGAAGCAAGCCCAGCCCAGCACCGCTCCCTGCGCTCAGCGGCCCGCGCCGTAGCTGAAGCAAGCCCAGCCCGCCAAAGTCCGCCGCGCCTGCTTCGGCACCGCGCTGCGGTTGGAGCAGCGTGGTGCCGCCGCTACCGACGCCCAACGGTGCTCGCTGTGGCTCAAGCAAACCCAATCCGCCGAAACTCGCCCCGCCTGCCTCGGCACCGCGCCGTGGCTGAAGCAAGCCCAATCCGCCGAAACTCGCCCCGCCTGCCTCGGCACCGCGCCGTGGCTGAAGCAAGCCCAGCCCAGCACCGACGCCCAACGGTGCACGTTGTGGCTCAAGCAAGCCCAGCCCAACAACGCTCCCTGCGCTCAGCGGCGCACGCTGTGGCTCAAGCAAGCCCAATCCGCCGAAACTCGCCCCGCCTGCCTCGGCACCGCGCCGTGGCTGAAGCAAGCCCAGCCCAGCACCGCTCCCTGCGCTCAGCGGCGCACGCTGTGGCTCAAGCAAGCCCAATCCGCCGAAACTCGCCCCGCCTGCCTCGGCACCGC
>JABXJS010000004.1 GCA_013538855.1 Herpetosiphonaceae bacterium | reverse complement strand
GGCGACCAGTTGAAGCTGAAGGCTCGTCAGCGCGGTGAGGCAGGATGTGCACACAGCCCGCAGCCCCCGGCAGGGGTTCCATCCTGCGCCAGGCTGCGCAATGTAAAGAGTGAAGCTGAAGGCTCGTCAGCGCGGTGCGGCAGGATGTGGGCGCAGCCCGCAGCCCCCGGCAGGGGTTCCATCCTGCGCCAGGCTGCGCAATGTGACCAGTAAAATAATATTTTTGCTCATGATGTAATTTCTGAGCACCGGAAATAAATACTTTTTTACAGACACAAATAAGCAACAGACGGTTGCGATTATAGCTGGTTTGGC
Source organism: Herpetosiphonaceae bacterium (assembly GCA_013538855.1). Classification (GTDB taxonomy): domain Bacteria; phylum Chloroflexota; class Chloroflexia; order Chloroflexales; family Herpetosiphonaceae; genus OHK22. The sequence continues at coordinate 9,344 of JABXJS010000004.1, read as the reverse complement.
TATAATACGCTTTACTGCATTATGTTAAAAAATATGGAGAACGACAGAGCATGCAACACCACGGTACTTTGGGAACTCACCTGATTATTGATGTTTGGGTCAGCGATCCTCAAGTACTGGATAACCCCCAAGGACTTGAAACAACCCTGCTGCGGGCAGCCGAGCACGCGCGCTTCACCGTGCTCGGTGTCAATATGCACAAATTTGCGCCGCAAGGGGTCACTGGCGTTGTGCTGCTTACGGCCTCGCACATGTCGATTCACACATGGCCAGAGCACCGCTACGCCGCGTTGGATATTTTTACCTGCGACGGTGACCCCTGGGCGGCACTGGAACTACTGAAGGAGGAACTTCATGTCGAGCGGATTAGTGTCCGTGAGCTGGCCCGCGGCGATTCGCGAGGAGCTACGGCCGGGGCAGCTACACCTGCTGCAAGTAGCGCAGCGTGAGCTTGAAACCCAGTCGCGCTACCAGACCATCGCGCTGGTGGAGAGTGTCACCTTCGGCCGCGGCCTGATCCTCGATGATGTGCCGCAGTTCTGGGAGCAGGACGAGCATATCTACCACGAGCATCTGGCGGCGCTGCCGCTGCTGTTTCATGCGCAGCCGCAGCGCGTGCTGATCTTAGGCGGCGGCGATGGGCTGGCGCTGCGTGAGGTGCTGGCCGACCAGCGCGTCGAGCACGTAACGCTGATCGACATTGATGACACAGTGGTGAACCTCTGCCGCGAGCGCTATGCCGACATCCATGAGCGCTCGTTCGAGGACCCGCGTGTCACGCTGATCCTCGCCGATGCGCTGGTGGCGCTGCGCCAGCTCAGCACGCCGTTTGATCTGGTGATTGTTGACCTTGTCGATGCTGTCGGGCCGGGCTGGGCGCTGTACGAGCAGTGTTTGCAGCTGCTCGAGCCGCTGCTTAATCGCCATGCCCTGATCATGGCCCATGGCGATGCGACGGGGCTGCATAACACGCTCTATCGGCTCACGGCGCATATGCAGAGTCGCTACGCTGCGGTTGGCGTGACGCGGGCGTTCTTGCCCTCGTTTGCGTGCGAGTGGGGCTTTATCTTGGCGGGGGTGGATAGCGCAGCGCTTTCGATTGATGCCGAGCTGCTCTGCGAGCGAGCGCAGTATCGACAGCGACCGCTGCGCTCGCTGCAGCCGACCTGGTATCCGGCGCTGCTGACCCTGCCGCCGATGCTGCAAGATACGGTGGCGCAGTATCAGGAGGATGCATCGCTGGCGCTGTGAGGCTTGCGGGCGATGAGCACCTGCCACTGGCTGGAGAAATCAAAGGGCACGACTGGCAGCACTGCATCGCCGAACACCGCCAGCGGCTGTAGACCGGCCCGCTGCAGCATCGCGCTCCACTCGGGGTAGGTGTAGAGGCGAATATGCTCGCCAGGGTGCTCGGCCTCGCCGCCATCTGGCTCGATATAGCGATAGCTGGTCTCAAGGCGACCAAGATGCGGGTTGAAGGTTGAGTCGCGCAGCACATAGCCCGGCCCAACGCGATGCCAGCCACGCTGAAAGGTGCGCATGTACGTAGCGATCTGGTACGGGTTGATGCACTGAAGAACGAGGCGTCCGCCGGGGCTAAGCGCCGTAGCAATCGACTGGAGCATCTGCTGATGATCGGCGTCGCTCCAGAAGCCGAGCGAGCTATTCATCACTAAGATTACATCATACGCGCCGGGGGCATCAAGGTGGCGCATATCCTGCTGGATAATGCGTGCTGTGCTGTCCTCGGCGTCTATTTGGGCCTGGACGTGCTCGACGACAGCTGGTGCTAGCTCGATGCCCTCGGCGCGATAGCCGCGGCGCGCTAGCTCCAGAATGTGGCGGCCATTGCCACAGGCCAGGTCGAGGATGCTCTGATCGGCGTCGAGCATGAGCACAGCCTCAAGGAAGTCAACTTCAGCGTTGGTGATCGCCTGCGCGGAGTCGGCATATGTCGCATACTCGTGGATCTGGAAGAGCGATTCCCACCATGCGCGCTGTTCATCCATTAGATATACCTTTCAACGAAGAGCCTCATGCTATAATTATCGCACATTCCAGGCGAGCAAAGGAGCATGCTATGGTAGCGCAAGACGCCTTCAATGAACTGGTAGGCGGTGCGTGGATGGTCGCCCCTACTCCATCGATTATTTACCATATGAGCGGCGCATCGGCTGCAATCAATACATCAGGGCGTCGACTCTTTGGCTACAGGCTCGAAGACTTGCCTAGCATCCAAGAGCACTATAACCTTTTTAAGGATGAGACTCTGATTGAGCTGAATCTGCTTGATCTGATTCGCTCTGGCTTTCAAAATCGCGTTATGATTCCGCCGTTTAACTACTGGATCATTGATCATCTGGCGCGGCGCACGGATCGCTCGCTGATGGTGCAGATCGATCTTGCACCGGTGCGCTACAAGGGTGAGATCGGCACCTATGTGGCGGCCTTCTATACCGATGTCAGCCAGCAGCTCGAGCTGCGGCAAGAGGTGGAGCAGCAGCAGATCACACTGCAGCAGGCCGAGAGCCTTCAGCTCAAGCTGCGCGAGGAGATCGAGGCGCGCTCGGCACCAGTGGTGCCGATTTTTGCCGGGGTGCTGGTGCTGCCGCTGATCGGCGCAATCGACTCGATGCGAGCGCAGCAGGTGATTCAGTCGGTGCTGGAGCAGGCGACGCAGCATCAGGCCAACACGCTGATTCTGGACATCACCGGTGTGCCGGTGGTCGATACAGCGGTGGCGAACTACTTGCTGCAGGCGATCAGAGCGCTGAAGCTGGTGGGCACCGAGACTGTGCTGGTCGGCATCAGCCCCGAGATCGCCCAGACGATTGTGCAGCTTGGCATTCGCCTTGAAGATATCACCACGCGCGCCGACCTGCAGAGCGGCCTGCAGTACGCGCTTCATCAGCAGGGCCTCACGATTACACCACAGCGGCGCTAGCAGCTATGGTATAATCGCCGCGCAATCGAGCCGAGGATAGTTGATTGAAACGTATTCTGCTGATAGATGACGATCGCTCTGCACTGGCTACAATCGCCGCAGCACTACCAGCCAACAGCTACGATGTTGTGCGCGCGCTGACGCCAGAGCAGGCGCGAATGGAGTACCACAAACAGATCCCCGATCTGGTGATTCTAGAAGTTGCCCTGGCGCACGAGACAGGCTGGAGCCTGCTCAGCGAGCTTGTTGCAGCTGGCGCGCGGGTGCTGGTTGTCTCGCGCTTTGCCACTGCCGAGGCGGTGGCGCGGGCGCTTCAGGCCGGTGCCACCGATGTGCTTGGCAAACCCTTTGTGAGCGCCGAGCTGCTGGCGCGCATTGCGACGCGGCTACGCCAGCCACCGCCGCAGCCTGTGCGCACGCCTGCTGCGCCAGCAGATGTGTCAGCAGATGTTGCCGCCGCGCCTCCCGCGCTGGCCGAGCCTGCGTCTGTGCAATCCGATGCGCCACAGCTTAGTCTGGGCCAGCAGCTGCGCCAGGCGCGCAAGCAGCGCAACATCTCGCTTGTTCAAGCCAACCTTGAGACGAAGATCCAGATGCACTACATTCAGGCGCTCGAAGAGGACAAGTACGGCCTGCTGCCGCGCGGTGCCGCTGCCGATGCGATTGTGCGCACCTACGCTGCATTCTTGAGCAAAGATCCAGAGGCAGCGGTCGTCGAGTTTCGCGCCATCCACCAGGACGATAATAGTGGGCCACGCGACCTCGCCGGTCAGCCGATTCGGCGGCAACGGCGCTGGCTGCGCATTAGCGCTTTGCTGCTGATCGCCCTGCTGACCTGCGCCTTGGTCAGCACCATCATCGCCGTGGTATTTCCCAACGAGGTAAACAACGCCTGGACCAACGTGCAGGGCTTTTTCAGTCCACCAACGTCTACGCCAACTCCCACGCAGCTGCCACCTACAGCCACCCTTAGGCCGACGCTCACGCCAACCGTCACGGCCACGGCAACGCTGACACCACAGCCAACGCTCACGCCAACAGCGCTGCCAGCGCCGACAGCGTCGCTTACACCATCACTGACTACCCCGACTCCCTGAAGTTGGGCAAGCAGACGGTTGCAGAGAATTGAACAATGTTGTCCGACACTCGTTTTGTGCGCATGCTTCCCCGGTCGGCAAACTTACCCCCGCTCGTACAAGAGCTAGGCTCTATGGGCGGACTGTTGGAGGTGCTCAATGACTGTGGGACGTGCCACAGTGCTGCCAACGTACACCACCCCGCTGATTGGCCGCGAGGCCGAGGTGCAGGCAATTTTAACTCAGCTGGCCGATCCGGCCCTGCGCCTGCTGAGCTTAGTTGGCCCCAGCGGCACAGGCAAGACGCGCCTGGCGCTGCATGTCGCTCAAGTTGTGGCCGAGCAATTCCCCGATGGGGTGCGGCTGCTGTCGCTGAGCGGCATCACCGATCCGGCGCTGCTGCTGCCGACGCTGGCGGCCGGGCTGGATATTCGTGAGAAAAACGCACGCTCGCTGCTGTCCACGCTGGCGACGGTGCTGCAGAATCAGCGCTGTCTGCTGGTGCTCGATGCCCTCGAGCCGGATCAGGCGATTGCTGAGCAGCTGAGCTTATTTTTGGAGCATGTGTCGTCGGTGGTGCTGCTGGTGACGACGCCGCTGACCCTCGATCTGCCGCACGAGCATGTGCTCGAAGTGCCGCCGCTGCCTACTCCCGACTCCGCCCCGATGAGCAGCATCGGCCTGATGCAGGATATTCCGGCTGTGCGGCTGTTCATTGAGCGTATGCAGGCGGTGCAGCCGCAGTTTATGCTCTCGCAGGATAACGCGCTGGCGGTAGCCGAGATCTGCCAGCGGCTCCAAGGAATGCCGCTGGCGCTGGAGCTAGTGGCCACGCACAGCGGCGCGCTGCAGCCTGGCGATCTGCTGGTGCTGCTGCGCAACCATCTATCGATGGCGCTGTACACCGAGCGGATCAAGGGCATGGGATCGTCGGTGCTGCAGCCAGTGCTGAGCTGGTGCACCGCCATGCTCCCGCCAGACACGCGCAATCTGCTGCTGCGCCTCAGTGTTTTTCCAGATAGCTGGACCGAGGATGTGATCGGCCCTGTCTGCTATGGCGAGCCAACCACCAGCCCTGTGCTGCGCGAGCGCTTTGGCGTGCTGCTCACAAAACATCTCGTGCTGGAGACGGTGCTGCCAGATGGCTCGTTTCGCTATAGCATGTTGGATGCTGTGCGCCAGTTTGCTGCGCTGATGCTGCGCCACCAGCGCCTTGACACCTCGCTGGAGCAGATGCACGCCAACACCTACCGGCTGCTGGCGCAGAAAGTGGCCGCGCAGGCCGAGCAGACGGCGAGCATCAATCATGTGCTGATCGAGCAGCCTAATTTTCGGGCAGCGCTGCACTGGGCGCTGGAGGAGCAGGCCGCTGCTACCGCCGCCGAGATCAGCGGCAAGCTCTGGCGCATCTGGCTGCGCGCAGGCATGATTAGCGAGGGCCGCTTTTGGCTCGAGCACACCTTGGCGCTCAGCGAGCCTGTCCTGCCGGAGCTGCGCCAGCTTGTGCTCCACGGCGCTGGCTCGCTGGCCTTGGCTCAGGGCGACTCGACCGCCGCAATCCACTGGCTCGAGCAGAGCTTGGAGCTTGGCCGTCAGGCCGCCGACGTGATCGCCCAGATTCGCACGGCGCATAACCTTGCCACGCTGCTGCGCGATGTTGGGCAGCTTGAGCAGGCTAGCATTTATGCCTCCGAGGCGGTCGGCTTGTGCCGCCAGGCCGAGCAGCTGAGCCTGTTGGGCACCTGTCTGAGCACGCAGGCGACAATCTATTGGTATCAGGGCGATAACGCGACGGCGATCCAGCTGCTTGACGAGAGCCTGGAGCAGCGCCGCGCCCAGCATGATGTGCTTGGTGTGGCCACGACCCAGGGCCAGCTCGGCGCAATCTTCCTGCTGATGCGCGAGCTGGACAAGGCTGCACCGCTCATTAGCGCAAGCCTGGAGCAGTTTCAGGCCCTGCGCCACCCCCTCGGCACAATCGGCTGCCAGATCAACCAGGGCCTGCTGGATATCTGCCGCCGACAATCGGCAGCGGCACAGCGCAATCTGTGGGAGAGCCTGGAGCGCAGCCGCGCGCTCGACTATACGCCGGGGCTGATTGCCAGCATCGAGGCCTGGGGTCAGCTGGCAGCCCTCGAACAGCAGCCGCTTACGGCGGTGCACCTGCTGGCCCAAGCTTCAGCGCTGCGCCAGCAGTCCCTGCTGCCGGTCCCACCGCCAGAGCAAGCGTGGCTCAGCCAGGTTGAGGCGGCGCTCAAGGCCGATCTCGGCGCTGCGGCCTTTCAGACCGCCTGGGACGCTGGTTTGGTGCTGTCCTTTGAAGCTAGCTTAAAGCTCCTCCCTGGCAATGCTACGGCAGAGTGGCCGACGCTACAGCAGGGGTTTATTGATTAACAGTTCCACAATGACACTTCCATAGGAGTTGACCGGAATGAGCATTAAGTCAGATCGCTGGATTAAGCACATGGCCGCCGAGTACGGCATGATCGAGCCGTTTGTCGAGGATCAAGTGCGCGCAGGAGTCGTCTCGTTTGGCCTGTCGTCGTATGGCTACGACCTACGCGTCGCCGACGAGTTTAAGATCTTCACCAACGTTAATTCAGCGGTCGTCGATCCAAAGAATTTTGATCCGCGCTCGTTTGTTGATGTGCAGACCGACGTGTGTATTATTCCGCCGAACTCATTTGCGCTCGCGCGCAGCGTGGAGTACTTTCGTATTCCGCGCAATGTGCTCTGCCTGTGTGTTGGCAAATCAACCTACGCCCGCTGCGGGATCATCATCAACACCACGCCGTTTGAGCCAGGCTGGCGCGGCTATGTGACGATCGAGCTGACCAACAGCACGCCGCTGCCGGCGAAGATCTACGCCAATGAGGGCATCGGCCAGGTGCTGTTTTTCGAGAGCGATGAGCAGTGCGAGACGGCTTACGACGATAAAAACGGCAAGTACCTTGACCAGATCGGCGTCGTTCCGCCTCGCATCTAGCTGCAAGCATGCGGCACCTCAGGGCGGCTGTCATGCTAACAGCCGCCCATGGTTTTTTAGCCAATCTACGGCTCGGCGAAGCTGAACTCTACCCCCGCTGGCAGCGTCGGTACAAACTCCCGCAGCAGAGAGCGGATCTCATCGGCAGCGCTAGCGCTCGTGGCATAGAACGATACGCTGGCGAATGCTGGCGAGACTTGCTCTTTACCAAGCCTTAGCTCGCCGAGCTTGATCCATGTGTCTGGTTTATTTGGCAGCCACTTATCATAGATCATAATCAGGTTGGCATTGGCCTGCTGGGCCAGCTCTTGCATCCAGTGTCCGTCTGGCGCGCTGATGCGGCGCTGATAGGCTTGAATCGATGAAAGCCCCCAGAGATCAAGCACATAGTTGGGATTATCATAGGAGACATAGCCAATATCGTTGACTGCGACTGGCCGGTTGTAGCGCACAGCGAAGCGATGCATCTGATACTGCTGCTCGTAGATGTTGTTGGATGCGACCGGCATGCTCGTCAAGACCAGCGTGTAGGGTGCGCAGATGATACTGCTGCTCACAAGCACAAACATGCTGAGCCGAGAGCTGGTGCTGCGGCTCTCCGTAGCTAAGGCAGCTTGAATCGCATCCTTAAACAGATAGAGCAGCGTAAACAGTCCGTAGCTCCAGATATAGATTTCGTAGCGGTTGTACCATCCATACTGGCCGAAGCAGATGTGAAAGATTGCTGCTAGCAGCGTGCCCTGCGCTAGGTGCAGCTGCTTGGGCTTGGGGTGCGCAAAGCTGATGTAGCCTAAGAGCAGAAAAATGCACAGCCAGATCAGCAGAGGCTGGCGACCTGCTAAGCTGGCGATGGTATTGTGCACGATGGCGTCGATGCCTTGTATGCCGCCGCTGGCCGATTTGATGATCACCGATGTGGGGAGCCAGCCCAGCCCAAGCGACTTCAAGAATATCGAGAAGCCGCCAATGCTTACCGCTAGCAGCCCAGCCACTACCAGCGCTGGCTTGATATGCTTTTCTTGCACCAGATAGAGCAGCGCGGCGGCGGAAATTGCTAGGTTCTCGTAGCGCACAAGCGGCCCAAGATAGAGCGCGGCTAGGAGCCAGAGTGGCACCCGGTCTGTATTGGCTTCAACGATTAATCCATACAGCGCCGCCAGCGTTAACATCAACTGCAGCGAATGCTCCATACCTAAGAAGATCAGCCCCAGCGTATTGGTAGCAAGGATGGCCGCAATAAGCGCGATCGTCAGCACGCTGTTTCTGATCGCTTGGTCAGCAACAACAAATACACAGTCTAAAATTTTATAGAGCAAAAAAACCGTTATAAGTGAGATTAGTCCATTGATAATCAGTGGCGCGTAGATAAAATCAGCGAACGGTATGAGCAGGAATGGCCAAATGATACTCGATGAGGGGGCCGACAGCTCGTTCAGGTTAATGCCGTAGTGGCCATGCTGAAGATTTTTTGCTAGCGCCAAGTGAATATACGGATCATCGAGTGTGTAGACAAATAACCCATGGTTGAGCTTAAGAATCAGCCCTAACTCTACGGCTATGCTGAAGCATAAAAATAGAAGGCCATAGCTAGCTGGCTTGCGACTGGTGCGGTTTGCAGCACTCATACTATATCTCCTAGAACAACGGCCTATAGACTTGATAGCGGGAAAACGTACCGTTTAGTTAAAGCATGCCCTAACCATGCCACAAGCGCTATCAGAGCCAAGTTAAACGACCTGCTGCGGTTTTTTGTAAAGCTCCCGTGGCCTGCTAAAGTCAAGGATGCGCCTCCACATTGTTTGGATGCTTTTGCTCTTGAGCAGGCCAATGAAAACCATCTGAACTATGTATGTAGCGAGACCATTCCTTAAGCGTGATTTAGTGCTTCCCGAGGTTGGGACGAACCGTGCTATGAGTGCCTTGAGGTAGAGCGAAAAACTGCCAATACGCACTGCAAGCACCAGCGCTGCGCTCAGCGCGGACTTGACATGCTTGTAGTCCAGCAGATAGATGATGGTTCGTCCCGCAAGCGCTAGAGTTTCATAGCGCACGATTTGTATTTCAATGACGATTCCATAGAACAACAGCAGCGTAGCTATTGGCTGGAATGATTGCTCCATGCCGGTGAAAATTATGCCGACAGTGCCGCTGGTACATGTGATAAGCACCAGCATTATGGTTATAAATTTAGTTCTACTTTTTTGATCAGAAAGCGTGTATGTTGTGCAAAAAATTGTATAGAATCAGTAGATCACAGGATTGGCTCGGGTGGCGTGTAGGGTCGGTACGGTGCGAGCGGGATAGCCCGAACCATGCCGTAGATGGCCGTTACGGCATC
>JABXJS010000054.1 GCA_013538855.1 Herpetosiphonaceae bacterium | reverse complement strand
TGACGGTGGGCTGCGCCAGCCAGGCGACGGGTGAATCAGCGGGCGGGACGCTGCTGGAGCAGGCGCGCTCCGCTGCGGCCTGTGCCGAACCACGGCGCTGAGCATCAACAAGACAATGCTCGTTGTTTGTGGCCACCGTGACTGTGCTGTGCACACACGCGTTGTGCTCGGCAGTCTGCGCTCGTGCGCGGGCTTTTTTGCGCAGCAGTGTCAAACGTGTCAAGCGTTTTGGCTGGGCGGCTACACCTGCTCCAGGCTATTTTTGAGCGTGCGCAGGGCGGTCCAGGTCTGGTAGACGACCTCTGGCTCGGGCCAGCGGCGGCGGGCGGCCTTGTCGAGCGGCTGCCCGAGGCGGCGGAAGCGGCCCTCGCCGTCGATGGGGCGGCGGCCAACCACGGGGCACTCGCGCGAGCGCGGCGGCGGCAGGTAGGCGCGGCCGAGCGGCACGGGCGTGTGGAAGGCCCAGCGGCCCACCGGCATGTAGTCGACCTGGAGCACATACAGGCTGTAGAAGTCGGGATCGCGCTGCTCGCGCTGGCAGTTTTCGCAGCCGCCGTGGCGCTCGGCGTACTCGCGCGGCGACATGTTGTGCTGGCGCGCCTTGCGCTGGCACTTGTCGCACAGCCAGACCTTGGCGCGCTGCGGCGGCCCCTCCAGCAGCCCAAGGCGAATGGCCGGCGAGGCGCTGTTCATCAGCGTTTGCAGGCCGCGCTCCTTGAGCAGATAGAGCGCCTGGGCCTTGTCGCGGGCCGAAAAGTCCTCGCGGCCAGGCCGATTCGCGGCGGCCGGGTCGGTCTCGTAGAAGGTGGCCCAGCCGTCGAGGACGCTGAGCCAGCGGCAGAGCACGACGATTGGCGCGTCCTCGGGCTGGGTCGGCGGGGTTGGATTGCGGTCGGTCACATCAGCTGTCACTACTGTCTTCCCTCACTAGATGCTGCAGTTCATAGAGCTTGGTGAGCGCCTCGATGGGCGTGAGCTGAGTTACATCGAGCGTGCGCAGGGCCTCGACGGCTGGCGACGGCGCGGCGTTTGGGGCGAACAGCGACATCTGCATATCGCCGCTTGGCGCGACGCGGCGCATGGCCTCGCGGCGCTGCTCCTTATCGCCGCGGCCCTCTAGCTCGGCCAGCACCTGGTTGGCGCGCTTGACGATCGAGGCGGGTAGTCCGGCCATCTGGGCCACGTGGATGCCGTAGGAGCGGTCGGCGGCTCCGCGCACAACCTTGCGCAGGAACACGACGTGATCGCCCTCCTCGGCCACGGCCATGGTCCAGTTCTCGACGCGCGGCAGGATGTTGGCCAGGTCGGTCAGCTCGTGGTAGTGGGTGGCGAAGAGCGTTTTGGCGCGCAGGCGCGGCTGATTGTGGATGTACTCGATCACCGCACGAGCAATTGACAGGCCATCGTAGGTGCTGGTGCCGCGGCCGATCTCGTCGAGGATGATCAGCGAGCGTGGCGTGGCGTTGTGCAGGATGTTGGCGGTCTCGATCATCTCGACCATAAACGTCGACTGGCCGGTGGCGATGTCGTCCTGCGCGCCGATGCGCGTGAAGATGCGGTCGATCAGCCCGATCTCGGCGTGGTCGGCGGGCACAAACGCGCCGATCTGCGCCATCAGGGCGATCAGCGCCGTCTGCCGCAGATAGGTTGAGTTATGGCTGACCAGCCCGTTGACCACGTAGGCGTGATCGACCTCGACCGACAGATCGAACACATCGGCCTGGCCGTCGCGCAGGTCCGTGATCGGATCGTAGACATACAGGTCGCAGTCTGGGCGTGGGCTGGCGGCCACGGCCTGCTCGCGCTGATAGAGCAGGCGATGCAGGCGCTGGGCCGCGTCGGTGCTCAGCGTGAGCTGCTGTTCAGCAGCCTGCTGCGTGCGCTTGGCGACGATGCCACAGTTGAGCAGCAGCAGCTGGACTGTCTGGGCGAGCGGCGCGGCGGCCAGCGTGAGCGTGCGCTGCGCGTCGGCGCTGGTCGCGCTGCTCTCGAACAGGCCGCGCAGGTACTCCAGCACATATGGCTCTGGCGCGGACAGGATGACCTTGGGCACGTCGGCGGCGGGCGCGGTGGGCGCGGACCAACCGCAGTGCTCCAAGAACGCGCCGAGCGCTGGCTTGTGCAGCTTCAGCGTGTCGCCGCTGTGCTCGACGTGGCTGCCGAAGGCGCTGCTGAGCGCCGCTGACCAGGCTGTGGCGTGCACGGCGGCGGGCAGCGTCAGTGTCAGCTGATCGGTGGCGCTGATGTGGCCGCAGCCGCTGAGCAGACCGAGGCTGTAGGCGAGGGCTGGCGTCAGCTCCTGCGGCCAGGCGCTGCTGGGCGCGAACGGCGCGAGCTGCGTGGTGCGGCCCCAGAGCTTGCCGCCGGGGCTGAGCGCGACCTGGTCGCCAAGGCTTAGCTCGCCCAGCGTCTTCCAGCCGGTTTGGCCGTCGGGGGCTTGCACCCAGACGCGGTGCTGCGGCGTGCCCTCCAGCGTAAAGCCGTGTGCGGTCGTGAGCTGGCGGGTGCGGCTGTGCGGCTGGCCGCGATAGAAGTGGCTGGCCTGGCGCGGGCCGTGCTGGCCCTGGACGGTGAGCTGCAGCGGCGTGAACTGCTCGACGGCGGCGGCGGCGGGCATCAGCTCCTGCATGCGCCGCAGCCCACGTGCGGTGAACACCTGGCTGCTGCCGACAACGCACTTGCCGGCCATATTCGGGCCAGTGAGCACCATAATCTGGCTGTCGCTGTCGAAGCGCGCATCGTTGGGGATGAACGTGTCGGCCAGGCTCTGCTCGACGACCGGGTGGCGGCCCTCGACGATCATAAACGCATCGTCGCTGCGCAGGATGGGGCGCACATAGCGGTTGCGCACGGCGACCTCGGCGAGGGTGGTGGCGACATCGAGCGTGGCCAGCGTGCGGGCGAGCTGGAGCAGCCGCGGCCCGGCGGCCCCGACATCGCGGCAGATCTGCTTGAAGATCGTGCGCTCGCGCTCGTTGAGCAGCTCGGAGGCGTTGAGGATGATCGACTCATACTCCTTCAGCTCCGGCGTGATGTAGCGCTCGGCGTTGACCAGCGTCTGGCGGCGGATGTAGTCGTCGGGGATTTTGGCATCGGCGGTGGCTTTGGACACCTCGATGTAGTAGCCAAAGACCTTGTTGTAGCTGACCTTGAGGCTCTTGATGCCGGTGCGCTCCTGCTCGCGGCCCTCCAGCTCGTTGATCCAGGTGGAGGCATCGCGAGTGGCGGCGACGACCTGGTCGATCTCCGGCGCGAAGCCCTTGCGAATGATATTCTCATCGGTGCGTGCGTTATCCCAGGTGCCCAGCAGGGCGGGCGGATCGTCGGCGATGGCGCGCTGGAGCAGGTCGCAGATATCGGCGCATGGATCGAGCAGCGGCGCGGCGCTGTCTGGCTGCCAGTCATCGAACAGATCGGCGTCGTCGGCGCTGGGCTGGGGCGTGGCGCTATGCTCAAGGATGAGCGGCTGGGCTTGCTCCGCGAGCAGGCGCTGGAGGTCGGGCATGGTCTGGAGCGACTCGCGCAGGCGCACGAGGTCGCGCGGGGTAGCGATGCCCTGGATCATGCGATTGACGGTGCGCTCGAGGTCGCCGATGCCCTTGAGGACGGCGCGAATCTCATTGCGCAGCAGCGTCTCCTCGACGAAGCGGGCCACGAGGTCCTGGCGCTGCAGCAGCGGCTCTAGCTCGATCAGCGGCTGCGAGATCCACTGGCGCAGCAGGCGTGCGCCCATGGGCGTGCGAGTCTGGTCGAGGACGGCGATGAGCGAGTGCTTGCGAGCGCCCGCCGCGCCCTCCAGCAGCTCCAGATTGCGCCGCGTCTGCGGGTCGAGGAACATAAACGAGTTGGTGTCATAGACGCGCAGGCTGCGGATTTGGGCCACGCTATCGCGCTGGGTCTCGCGCAGGTATTGGATGAGCGCCCCGGCGGCGCGGGTGGCCATGGGTTTGCCCTGGAGGCCATAGCCATCGAGCGAGCGGGCGGCGAACTGCTGGATCAGGGCCTCGCGGGCGGTGTTGAGGTCCCAGCGCCAGCTGGCCCACAGCGTGACGTTGCCCTGGGTCCACTCGGCGTCGCTGGTGCCGGCGACCTTGCGGGCGCTGCGCTCGTGGGGTAGCAGGCGCTCGCGCTCGGCCTTGCGCATCGGAGCGAGATCGCTTTCGAGCTGCTTGGTGCGCGGCTCGACGATGGCTGGGCGCTGCTCTGGCGCGTCGGAGGCCAGAATCTCGGCGGCGTTGAGGCGCACAAGCTCGCCCTCGAGCACCTTGGCGGCGTCGGCGCTGGCAAGCTCAGTGGCGCAGAACTCGCCGGTGGTGAGGTCGGCGTAGGCCAGGCCGATGCGGCCGCGGTCGCTGAAGACGGCGACGAGGTAGGAGTTGCTCTCGGCGCGCAGCATGGTTGGCTCGGTGAGCGTGCCGGGCGTGACCACGCGCACGACCTCGCGCTTCTGCAGCGTCTTGTGGACCATATCGTCCATCTGCTCGCAGATGGCGACGCGGTAGCCCTGGCCGACGAGTTGCTCCAGGTAGCTATCGACGGCGTGGTAGGGGATGCCGGCCATGGGCGTCGAGTCATCTTTGCTGAGGCCGCGCACGGTGAGGGTGATATCGAGCACTTCGGCGACGAGCTTGGCGTCGTCGCCGAACGTTTCATAGAAGTCGCCTAGGCGGAAAAAGAGAATAACATCGGGGTAATCTTTTTTGATCGACAGATACTGCTGCCACATCGTCATTTTTTTTGCCACAATTGTGCCTCATTGCTGCTGCAAATGCTCGGTTTCCCGGCCCAATTATAGCATGATCTCTGATTTTTGAACATATGTTCGTTTTTTTGATGTGGCGCTGCGCTGGCAGCGGCTACAGCTCACGGCTGGCGATGTCGGTGCGGTGGTACGACTGCGGCACGCTGATGCGCTGCAGGTTGGCGTAGGCGCGTGTGCGGGCGGCGTCGAGGCTATCGCCAAGCGCCACGATAGTGACGATGCGACCGCCGTGGCTGATGATGCGCGCCGGGCCGCCGTGCAGATCGGGCTGGCTGCTGAAGATATCGCCGAGCGTGGCATTGACGCTGCTGGTCATCGTAAATTCCGCATTCGGATCGTCGGGCACATAGTCCATGCTGACCGGATTCTCGGTCTTGTGTTGAAAGCCAAGCACGCCGGACTCAAGCTCGCCGAGGCCGCTGATGTCCAGGCCGGTGCGGTGGCTATGCGGGTAGCCCTGGGCCACTAGCGTAACGCCGACGCTGGCGCGCTGCTTCCAGCGCAGCGGCGGCAGTTGATCGAGGTTGCCGTTGTGGCAGGCGGCGATCAGCTGCATCAGATCGTTCTCGAGCCGCGGCATGAGCACCTGCGTCTCGGGATCGCCGAGGGTGCTGCGGATGTTGGTGATGCGCGGCCCCTGCGCGGTGATGGTGCAGTCGACGCCGAGGATGCCCCACCAGGGCAGCTGCTCCTGCTTGATCGCGGCGAAGAGCGGCTCGAGCGCCTGCTTATAGATGTAGTCGCCGACGCGCGCGAGCATGCCGCCGTCGGATGTGTATGCGCCCATGCCGGGCGCGGCCCAGCCGCCGTCGCCGTCCTCCAGCCGATCATAGATGCGCACAGGCAGCAGCGGGCGCAGCACCGTGCCATCGGTGAGGCAGGAGAGCGAGATCGTTGGGCCGACCTGTGGTGCCTCGATGACCACACCGCGCAGATTGCCATCGCGTGGTGGCAGGGCGAAGATCTCCTTGAGCGCCGTCATGGCCGCGCTGCGGTCGCTGTAGGCCCCGTCGTACTCCGAGGGGTAGTCGTTCCACAGATTGACAGGCAGCGTTTGCGCAGCGAGGTAGCGCTCGGCGGTCTGGAAGTCGATGAAGGCGCGGCCTGCGCTGGTGGGCAAGCTATGGCGATTCAAAAACTCTTTGGTCCACAGCCGCGAGATCGCAAAAAAAGCGGACTGGCGCGGCGGCCCCCAGACGGCAACCTTGAGCGGTGTTGCATCGTCGGTGAGGCCCTGGGCCAGTGGCATGCCGCTGCTGGGCACAATCAGCTTAACGCTCTGCTCATAGGCCCAGCGCACCTGCGCGTCGATTGAATCCAGGGCGGGGGCGATTGGTGCCAGCACCCCCGCCCCGCCATTGCCTGGCATGCTCACGAGTTTATCGACGTGATTGCTGTTGAACAGCTTCCACACGAGCGCGTGGGTCGCGCCACTTTCGCCGAGCACCAAGACTTTCATGCAACATCAACCTTGCCTTCACGGGCAGCAAAAACGTGATAGTCAATTGTCGGGAAGGGGTTATCGAGGTCGTTGATCTCATCGATCAGGCGGCGCAAGTCAGACGAGTTGCCTTCGAGCGCGTCGGCGAGGCTATGGAAGCGCTCGACGTGCTCATTGAAGCGCTTGGTGGCGTACTCGTTGGCCTGCCCAGTGGTGACCAAGAACGGCCAGTCGCTGGACTCGAGCAGCAGCAGCTCGCGAGCGATCTGGGCCAGGGCGTCGGCCTGATCGCCCTCGGCGTGGGGATACTTGGCCACCAGGCCCTCCATGCGCCGCTCGGCCTTGTGAATGATCGGCCACATCCACTCTGTCTCTGGGTTGAGCCATGTGGTGTGGGTGCCGTTCTCGCCCCAGGAGCTTTCAGGCAAGTTGAGCGAGTCCTGCGGCGGATGCTGCTCGATGTACTCGGACGCGGTGGTCAGATCAACGTCAGCGGAGCTAGCCAGGCTGCGCAGCACCTCGCGAATCCAGTCCACGCCCTCGAACCACCAGTGGCCGAACAGCTCGGTGTCGTAGTTCGACGAGATCAGGCCATACTTGCCGCTCTGGCCGCGGTACTCGGCGATCACATCGCGGACGAGGTTGGTGAAGTGATTGGCGTGGCCGTGCACGCGATCGACCGTCCAGTCAGGATGGTAGTAGTCCTTGAAGCCCAGGTCGACGCCGGGGCCGGTGACGCGCCAGTACTGGAGGCCGCTGATGCTATCCTTCTTATGGAACTCGCGATAGTTGGCCTCGCCGGGGTAGCCCCACTCGGCGGACCAGACCTGGAGGCCCGTCTTGTGATGGCGACCGATGGCGGAGACCTCGCTCATGCCCACGTGGTAGGGCTGCAGCGTGGTGTTGCCGGTGAGCGGCATCTCGCGGCTGACGGGCACCACATAGCGGCGCTGCAGCGTGCCGTAGGGGCCGAACACGCGGCCCTCGGCCTTGCCGATCGGCGCGCCGCCCTCGATCGTCGTGGTCTCGACGAAGAAGCACTTGATGCCCTGGGCCTCTAGGAACTCCTCGACGCCGGGCTTGCGGTCGGTCTCGCTGGTATCTTCGGGATAGTAGGAAGGGCGGTAGGCGCACTCTGGCAGCCAGATCGCCCGTGGGCGGCGGCCATAGTGGCGCTCGTAGCTCTGCACGGCGACCGCGATCTGGGCATAGATGGTCGAGTCGCGGCTGACCAGCGGCAGGTAGCCGTGGGTTGCGCCGCAGGTGATAATCTCGATATAGCCATCGTCCTGTAGCTTGCGGAATGCGCCGACGATATCGCGGTTGTAGCGCTCAATAAACGAGCGCTTGATCATCGAGAACCAGTTGTGGTACCAGCGGGCCAGGTAGGCGCGGTGCGGATCGGGCTGTGGCAGCGGCTCTGGCTCGGCCTCGGCATCAGTCTCGGCATCGGCCAGCTCGTCGGCCTCGGGCACGATGGCGTCGCTGGCGGTTGAGAGCAGGCCAGCGTGCAGCGGCGCGGGATAGTCGCCAGGCGTTGGTGTGATCTCCGAAGGTTTGGTTTTGACCACGGCCTCCAGCTCAGCCTCCGACAGCGGGGGCTTGCTTGGGTCTACCGGTGGCTCAGGCTCAGCCTCGGCCTCGGCGGCCTGTGCAGCGTCCCAGTCGGCCTGAATTTGGGCCAGCCGGTCGATGTCGTCCTGGGCGGCGGTGATCTTCTCATCGAGGTACTCTTCGAAGTTGCGCAGGATGAGCGGATCGGCCAGCTGTTCAGTTAAGATGGGGGTGATGCCAATGGTCAGGCGCGGACGCACACCATCGGCGATAAGATCGTGGAGGGCGTTTAAGATCGGGATGTACGTCTCAGATGCAGCTTCGTGGATCCATTCCTCGCCGTGCGGCCAGCGACCAGCTTTACGGCAGTATGGCAGGTGACTGTGGAGCACAAACGTAAATGCGCCTTGTTTTGGCATAGGGGTCTCCTTCGGTTGAACAGTTGCGAGGCTAAGGGCATTATAGCATAGGGGTTTGATCGTCCACACACCAAAGCCGTCGCGAGCAAACTCACGACGGCTTTGTGCTGCACAGGCTGTGCCAACATATAGGCGTAGCGCCGGGCTGTCTAGTTATCGGCGCCCTCGAAGTAGACGATGGTCTTGTGGTGGCTGCTCTTGCCCTCGAAGGTGATGGCGTAGACGCCAGCATCGAGCAGCGCGCCGTTCAGGCGGCCGTAGATGCGGAAGTTGCCGTTGCCATCGGCATAGAGCGGGCCATCGGAGAGCGGGCCGAGGTCGGCGACGCTCTGGTCGGGGGCGGTGATGTAGAAGCCGATCTCCTCACCATTGCTAAAGCCGTAGCCATCGATGGTGAAGTTGGTGCTGCCCTTCAGACAGGTTGGGTTCATCACGCCGTTCTGGGCGGCGGGGAGGTTGTTGCTGCATGTCTTGGGGGCGGGGGCGCTGCCGCTGCTGTCGAGCAGCAGGAAGTAGATGATCGACTGGTGGCCGCTGCTCACGCCCTGCATGGTGAACTGCCACATGCCCGGCCACAGATCGCTGGTGCTGAACGGCAGCGTGACAGAGCCAGACGGGCCGATGTTGCCGGTCTGCTTGGTGCCAATGATGATGCCCTCTGGCGAGGTCAGCCAGAAGCCAACTTGCTCGTTGGCATTGAAGCCGTAGAAGTCGAACTCCAGCGGCGTGCCAACGCTGATGCAGTTGCCGGGGCGGATGCGCGCCGAGACCGGAGCCGGAACCTGGTCGCAGGGGTTTCCAGCTGGCGGCGGGGTTGGGGTCGGCGTCGGCGCTGGCGTTGAGCCGGCCGACTTGATCTCGGTGCCGAGCAGGCCCAGCAGCACTTTGTACTCATCTGGCTCGTTGGGGTGCCACTCGAAGCGCGCGCGCTCGAACCACTGCGTCAGCACGGTGTCGCCGGCGGCGTTGGTCTCCATCTTCGGCTCGGTCAGCGGCAGGCCGAACAGCTGCAGCGACTGCGCGTACGTGTCCAGGCCGTTGATCTTCAGGCCGTGGCTCTCCCAGTAGCTCTTGAAGCCCAGATTGCCGCTTTGGTTGCAGACATTGTGGCCGGTCTGCTCGAACCACAGACAGCCATCTTTGGGGCCGGACTCGCGTGGCTCAGCCTGCCAGTTGCGGCCGACTTGGGCCAGGCGCTCTTTGCCGAGCAGGCCCAGCAGCACCTCGTAGGGCGTGCCAGCGTTCTCTGCATGCAGCTCGAAGCGGTTGCGCTCAAGCCACTGGGTGGGGTAGGACTTGCCAGTGTCGGCGTTGGTCTCGTTGGCCACGCCGGTGATCGGGTAGCCGAAGACTGGCAGGCCGCCGTTGGTGTTCCAGTAGTCGAGGAACTTGCCCTCTAGACAGTTGCTGTGCCAGGCGTGTCGAAGCAGCGCGTGTCGAGCGCTTCGGCGGCTTGGCTGAAGGAGGGGCGGGCGGCGAAGGTGGCCAACAGAGTCAGGGTCATGGCAAGGCCCAGCATGCGACGGATGGAATTCACGAAACTTCCCTCTGGCTATACTAGCCAATCTCAAAGAAATACTCTGCCACTTGCTCTCATTGAAGCGGTACAGCGATCTATTGTACAGCAATTGTGAACTTTTTCAATACCCTGTGTTGCTCCCCATGCAGGTGATCTATATCACCTGCATGGCTGGTACTCATATCAATGCACACTGGATGTCGGACAGTAAACAGGGCTTTGGACGCAGCCCCAAGCCCCGGCAGGGTTGTACCCTGCATCTGCTCGACGGTGCAATGGTTAAGGTTCTAGCTCGAACAATAGATCGCTGTGCTCTACGCGCCATGAAGCTAAAGTGTTGCAAAGTATGAACGGCTACTGCTGCGCATACACATAGAGGTAGGTCAGGATATCGCGGTTGCGCTGGTTGTGAAACTCGGTCTGTTTGTGCATGCCCAGGCGCTCGGCCACGCGCCGCGAGCCGTGGTGGTCGTGGGGCATGTTGGCGACGATGCGCGTTACGCCAAGGGTGTCGATGCTGTAGTCCAGCCAAGCCTGGGCGGCCTCGCTGGCATAGCCTTGACGCCAGTATTGATGCTGGATGATGTAGCCGAGATCGTGCTCAGTTTGGTTGTTGACCTGCGCGAGCATCAAGCCGCAGTCGCCGATGATCGCCCCGCTCGCACGCTCGATTAGTGGCATGCGGCTGAAGCCATGCTGGGCGAACATGGTCATGGCGCGCTCGATCCAGCCATGGATCTGCTCGTCGCTGAGCGGCGCAGGCCAGAACTGCATGGTGATCGGATCGCTGAGGATGGGCTGGAGGGCGGCGAAGTCGCTGGCGGTGTACGGGCGGATCAGCAGGCGGGCGGTTTCAATCTGCATAATTCGTCTCCTTATCGGTAGCGGAGATCTAGTATCGCCTGCTATGGTGGAGCTGTCATCTATCTTAGGAGGTATGTATGCAGCCCCACACGCTCCGCCAAACGATCCAGCAGCAGGTTGAGCTGGACTATCTGCTGGCCCTGCCCGCCGACTACACGCCTGCGCGCCGCTGGCCGCTGATGCTCTTTCTGCATGGCTCCGGCCAGCGCGGCAGCCAGGTGGACGAGGTGCGCAAGCATGGCCTGCCGCAGCTGGCGGCCGCGCAGAGCCTGCCCTTTATCCTTGTTGCGCCGCAATGCCCGGCCCAGACCACCTGGGCGGTGCACCTGGCTGCGCTGGCTGCGCTGCTCGATGCTGTGGCCGCCAGCTACGCCGTCGATCCTGAGCGTGTCCACGTCACCGGCCTGAGCATGGGCGGCACCGGCGCGTGGCTGCTGGCGGCGACCTATCCCGAGCGCTTCGCCTCGCTCACGCCGGTGTGTGGCGACGACACCTGGCTGATCAGCGACTACGATCAGCTTGAGCGGCTGTGCTCCATGCCGACATGGGTGTTTCACGGCGCGCTCGACCTCGTCATCCCGCTGGTCAAGTCGGCGCAGATGGTCGCGGCGCTGCGCGAGCGTGGCGGCAACGTGCGCCTGACCGTCTATCCAGATGTGGGCCACAACGCCTGGAACCAAGCCTATGCCACGCAGGACTGGTACAGCTGGCTCAGCCAGCAGGCCCGCACATCCGCCTAAAATAAACGAGCGGCGGGGCGACAACCGATGTCGTCCCGCCGCTTGAGCGTCGCCGTGGCTAGCGCCAGCCGCGGTGCTCGGCGGTCTCCTTGGCCAGCAGACCAAGCAGCACGCCCTTGTCGGGGTGGTACTCCAGGCGCGCGCGCTCGAACCACTGGGTGACGACCGTGTCGCCGTTGGCGTTGGTCTCGACGCGCTCCTCCGAGATGGGGAAGCCGAACAGTTGGAGGCTGCGTGCCGCCTGATCGAGGCTGGGATCGGCTAGCCCGTGGGTTTTCCAGTAGTCCAAGAAGCCGTTGCAGATGGTGTGCTGCGTCTCTTGGAAGTAGCGGCAGCCATCGCGGGGCGCGCCCTTGGGCAGCGCGAACCAGTCCACGCCGCGATCGCGCAGCACGGTGTCGCCGAGGCGGCCGAGCAGCACATTGTAGGGGGCCTGCTTCTCGGGATGGAACTCGAAGCGCTGGCGCTCGAAGTACTGCACCGTGAAGGTGCCCTCGGGCGTCTGCTCGGTGAACTCCTCGCTGAGCGGGAAGCCGAAGACAGCGAGGCCGCCGTTGCGCTCCCAGTAGTTTTTGAACTCGCCGCGCAGCGAGTGGCCGGTCTCAGGGAAGTAGATCTCGCCGACTTTGGCAGGCAGCGGCGGCGGTGCGATTGGCACAAAGGCGGGGTTGGCTGCCGGTGGCGGCGGCGGGCTGACTGGCACATCCGGCGGCGGCGGTGGCGGCGGGGTGCCACCGCCAGGCGTGGGCAGGTAGCGCGCCTGGGCATTTTGCAGCGTCTTGAGCGCGTCGATGCGGCCCCAGCCGGTGTAGACATCCTTGCCGCCGTTCATCACATCGGCGGCGCTGCCCTCGATCAGCTGCTCTAGCTGATCGACCGTCAGCTCAGGCCAGACAGTCTTGGCCAGCGCGGCGAGGCCCGAGACAAACGGGCAGGCAGGCGAGGTGCCGTTGCCAGCGCCGTAGGTGTTCTGCCCCTCGAACCACGCGGTGGTCCAGATGCCAACGCCAGGCGCGGCGACGTCGAGATAGTCGCCATAGGAGGAGAAGCCGGCCACGCTGTCGTTGGGCGCGGTCGCGCCAACGGCGATAACGTGCGGGAAGGCGGCTGGGTAGATGATCGGATTGCCCTCGCTGCCCGAGTTGCCCGATGAGGCGAACAGCGGAATACCCTTGCTGTAGATGTAGTTGACGGCGTCTTCCTCGGCCTGCGTGCGGTCATCGCCGCCAAGGCTCATGCTGATGATCTGTGCGCCATTGTCGGCGGCCCAGTACATGCCCTTGATCACCGAGGCGGACGAGCCGGCTCCCTGCTCGTTGAGCACCTTGACCGGCAGGATGCGGCAGCTCCAGCACATGCCGGCCACGCCCTCGCTGTTGTTGCCTGCGGCGGCGGCGATGCCCGCCATGGCGGTGCCGTGGCCCTCGTTGTCCTCGGAGTTGCGGCTGCCATCGAAGGAGTTGTAGCCTGGCAGCACGCGCCCGGCAAGATCGGGGTGGCTTGAAGAAACCCCGGTGTCGATGATGGCGATGACGATCGGCGAGCCGGTGGTGATATCCCACGCGCTCTCTGCGCCGACCTTGGACATGCCCCACTGGCGCTGGTAGATCGGATCATTCGGCAGCACCATCATGCGGCGCACGGCATTGCGCTCAGCATAGCGCACCCCGCCGCGACGGCGCAGCTGGCTGAGCACGCCATCGACATCGCTGTGCTGCTTGAGCTGCAGCAGGTAGATGTTGTGCTTGGCGCTGAGTGCCTCGGTGCGCAGCAGCGTGCCGCTGCGCAGGCCCAGCCCAGTATTGACGACGGAGCCACCTTTGAAGAAGGCTCCATTCGACGTGAGGCTATAGCCTGGCTCAAGCGTTAGCAGCACTTGATCGGGCACAAAGTGCGCTGGATCGATAAAAGAAACGGTTTGTGCTTGGGCCGGTACCACGATCAGTAGCACCGCCAGCAGCCCCAACAGTCGGGCGATTCGCCACATAGAAAACCTCGCTCGGGAAATTGAAAAACCACTCAATATCAGATCGCCGTGGCCGCAGGATGGTCGGCCGCCCGCCCTGTGTGGTCGCGGAATA
Organism: Herpetosiphonaceae bacterium; assembly: GCA_013538855.1. Classification (GTDB taxonomy): domain Bacteria; phylum Chloroflexota; class Chloroflexia; order Chloroflexales; family Herpetosiphonaceae; genus OHK22. The sequence goes on along the minus strand of JABXJS010000054.1, from coordinate 9,888 downwards.
GTGGCTGATCTGATGAGAGAAACGCTCTCTCTTCTGACGTGTACGTGCCATTATATCAGGCTGTTGCTGCTGCGGTAAACCCCAATTCAGCCTACTTTCGGCCTAGTCCCCTGGGTCTGGCGCTCCACTAGGTTGACATAGCGTCTACGATACAGATGCGTAGCGCCACCAAATCTTTGCTATGATTGCCAGCCAGAACCTTTAGCTTTAAGGAGGTATTGGTATGCGCGTAAACACAATTGCGATGCGCAAGCTGGCGGGCATTGGGATGATCGTGCTTGGTGTGCTGGCGTTTATCCCTAGCTTGATCGCCATTCCAGGCGATGTCTACATCGGGCTGGTGCTGCTGATCGCGGCGGTGGCGATGGTTGGCCAGGGCGGGCGCAACACGGCCGGCGTGATGGTGTTCAGCCTGTGGCTGCTGATCTCGGGAGCGCTGATTATTTTGCGCCACGTGGTCACAATCAATATTCCCTCGCTTGATACGATCATGGCGATTGTGGCGCTGCTGGCGGGTATTTTATTGTTGATTGATCGCTAGCGCTGCGTTTGTGCGCGCCGGCGTGTCATGGGCCAGCGGATCGGCTCACGCACGCCTTGGGCCACCAGCCGCATCGCCGCGTCTGGCCGATCCATCAGCAGCAAGAGGACGAGCTGGCGCTGGCCCGGCACGCGCCGCAGATCGCTGCCACCCATCACGTCGTTGAACGACACAAGCCGCTGCAGCAGTCGCCGCTGCCACCACGGCGGCTGGAGCGCGCTGAGATCGGGCACGGGCGTGCCCAGGTAGCTGCGGCTGAGCGACAGAGTGAGCCACAGCACCGTGGCCAGGCCCAGCTGGCGCGCCTCCGCAATCAGCTGACTCCAGCCAAGCGGGCGGGCGCGCACCACGCGGTCTACATCAACCAGCATGCGCCCCACGCCGCTGCCAAACTGGTTGCTAACTGCAAGATGGTGGCAGAGATGCAGTAGCTCATCGTGTGGATGCAGCTGGAGCACCGGCTGCGCGCCGAGCTGGAGAGTGCGCACGCGCAGCCAAGGGTCAGGCCGCTCCAGCAGCCCGGCGTGCTCGGCCCAGCTGCCGGCAAACAGCCACCAGTGCAGCTCGATCAGGGCTGTGCTCTGGTGGTGGGCCAGCTTCAGCTCGCCGCTGTTGCGGTGCTGGAGCGCCCAGTAGCGTGGGCTGGCTGGCTGGAGCAAGTAGCCGTGGCTGCTGAGCACCGCCCAGGCCACCGGCACGTCGCGGCGGCGCACGAGCAGGTCCACATCGCTCATCATGCGCAGCCCTGGGTGGGCATAGATCGAGCTGAGCAGCGCCATGCCCTTGAGCAGCAGTGGCGCAACCCCCCACGTAGCCATGTCGGCGCAGATGGCCTGCACTTCCGTGCTGCGCGCGGTGTTAATCAGCGCATTGCGGTAGTAGGCCGCCTGCCAGACCTCGGCCTGCGCCGCTGGCGGGTTGAATGGCTTGAGCGCGGCCCAGACCAGGCCCTCGACTTGATGGTAGGCCGCGAGCGCCGCCACCTGCTGCCAGTCGGCGGCGCTACAGCGCTCGACCAGCGCGGCCGGTGGCGGCGCGAGCCGCAGCGCTGCCTGGAACAGCGCGTGCCCGCTGGTCATGAGATCAGCGCTGGTGCGTGCTGCTCGCGCCACGGGCTTTCCAGCCGCACGAGGGTGGTCTCGGCGGTCAGGTACTTGTAGTTGTTGAAGGCGGCATCGTAGTAGTCATCGATCTCGCCTGCCTCCAAGGCGGCGCAAATCTCGTGCACGCCATCCGCGACGGTGTGCAGCGGCGTGAAGTTGAGCACACGCTTGATCTTCGCAAACGAGACGCGATAGTTGCGCTTGTCCACATCTGCGCCCTGCTGAATAACCTCGGCGCTGGGGATCAGCGCTTGAATCAGATCGCCAATTTGGTTGATTGTATAGTTCTGCTCGTCGGAGCCAACGTTGAAGACCTCGCCGCCCACGCTGGCCAGCGGGGCCTCCAGCGCCAGCCGCAGCGAGCGCGCGGCATCGGCGACGTGGACGAAGGGCCGCCACTGATCGCCGCCGAAGATGGTGATCTTGCCCTCGCGCACAGCCTTGGCGGTGAGCACGTTGACCACAAGGTCAAAGCGCGGGCGCGGCGAGAGGCCGTAGATCGTGGCAAAGCGCAGAATCGTTGGGGCGAAGGTCGCATCGGCCATGCGCAGCAGGATCTGCTCGGAGTCGATCTTCGTCTGCGCATAGAGCGAGACGGGGTTGAGCGCCGAGCGCTCGTCGAGGGTCTCGTTGCTTGCGCCATAGACGCTGCACGTCGAGGCGAAGATGAAGCGGCGAATGCCATAGCCTTTGCATGCCTCGGCGAGCATGCGTGTGGCGATTAAGTTGATCTCGGTGCTGAAGTCAGCGTCGATGGCGCAGGCCGGATCGCCGACAATCGCGCCGAGGTGGATCACTGCATCCATGCCGGCTAGCGAGCGCACCACCGTCTCGATGTGGCGGAAGTCACCTTTGACAAACTCAAACTGCGGATGGCTATAGAGCGCCCGAATCGCCCGATCACCATACATCAGCGAGTCGACGAGGCGCACGTGGTAGCCTGCATCGAGCAGCTGGCGGATCAAGATGGAGCCGATGTAGCCAGCGCCGCCAAGCACCAGCACATGCTTGGGCTGATCGCTGACCACCGGCGTGGCGCGCTCGTGCTCCTCAAAGGCGCGGTAGAGCGTGCGGGCGATGCGCACGCCGACAAGCAGCAGCGTGCTGAATACCCAGCTAAGCACAACGACGCCGCGCGGCGGGTTGGGCAGCAGCGAGGCCAAATAAAAGCCAAAGCCGTAGATCAGATGGCTCAGTGCCACGCCCTGAATCACCACAATGACCTTGAAGCGCTGGCGGTAGGCGCGCACATGGTGGTAGACGCCGAAGGTGTAGAAGAGCGCGACTGTCAGCAGGGTTAAAATCCAGCTGGTGGTTACGAACTGATGGCGGTAGTCGCTGAAAAGCTGTTGAGCCAAACCAGGTGCGTCGTTGGTCACCATGACCATAACATAGCGTAGCCCGAAGGCCAGGAGCAGACCAACATTGACCAAAACGATATCGGCGAGGATGCGAATCAGTTGCGAGCGATACAGACGCATAAGTGGTACCTGCTAGTCGGCCAGAGCCTGTCGAATGGCTGGAGCGGCGTGGTGGATGCGCTCAATGGCGGCGCAGACCAGCTCCAGTGTGGTGCGATCCATGGCCGAGTGAATCGGCAGGCTCAGGCTATGGGCGGCCAGCCAGTTTGTGTGCGGCAGGGCATCCGCTGGTGGCGCAAAGGCGGCATACGCGGCGTGGCGATGCACTGGCGGGTCATAGTAGGCGCGGGTGTCGATCTGCTCGGCGGCGAGCGCCCGCGCAAGCTGATCGCGGTGCAGGCCGAACGCTTCGGCGGCGACGGTGATCGAAAAATCTTTGTAGGAGCAGCGGTTGGCGGCATCCACGTGCTGTGTGTCGATGCCAGGCAGCTGCGTGAGGCGCTGGCGATAGTAGTCGGCGTACTCGTTGCGGTTGGCGGCGGCTGTCTCCAGCTGATCAAGGCTATGGCGGCCGAGGATCGCGTTGTACTCGGCCATGCGCGCGTTGAGGCCAGCGAACTCGCTGCCATAGTTGCCGTCGTTGCCATACTCGCGGCCGACCCGCAGCTTGCGGGCTAGCTCGGCGTCGTTGGTGGCGACGATGCCACCCTCGCCAGCGATGAGCAGCTTGGTCGGGCTGAGGCTGAAGCTCTCGGCGCTGCCGAAGCCGCCCACCGGGCGGCCCTGATACTGCGCGCCAAAGCCATGGGCGGCGTCGAAGATCAGCGGCACGCCAGCATCGGCGGCGAGCGCCTGGAGCGCATCAACAGCGGCTGGATTGCCGAAGTTGTGCACAGCAACAATCGCGCCCACATCCGGCGTGAGCGCAGCGCGCACGGCGTCGGGGTCGATGTTGGTCGTGCGTGGATCGACATCGACAAAGCGCGGGGTCGCCCCGGCCCAGATGAGGGCGCTCACCGTGGCCATAAATGTAAAGCTCGGCACGATGACGCTGCCGCGCAGCCCAAGCGCCTTGTAGGTCAGCGCTAGGCCGGTGGTGCAGCTAGAGACAGCGACAGCGTGTGCAACACCGAGATGCTCGGCAACGGCCTGCTCAAACGCGGCCAGATAGCGACCCTTCGTGACCATGCCGGTCGCCAAGGTGTCGCTGACATCTGGGAGCATCGTGTCGAGTGTGGGCAGCACAGGGCGAACAAGCCGAATCGGATGATCTGTCAGCGGTGATCCGCCAAGAATAGCCGGCTGTTTCATGAGCGTTCCTTAAATTTGCCCGTACAATGAGGATAACTCTATCGAAGATAGCATGGGTTCTCTTGGTCCGTCAATCGCCATAGGAGGTGGTATGAAGCAGTTTATTCGGGTGGCAGGAGTCCTAGTGCGCGGGCGTGAGGTGCTGGCCCACCAGGCTGTGGCGGACGGCTACGTCTATCAGGCATTGCCCGGCGGGCATCTTGAGCCAGGCGAGACGACGCCAAGCTGCCTGCAGCGCGAGATGCGCGAAGAGTTTGGCATTGAGGTAGCGGTTGGTCGGCTGCTCTACATTGCCGAGGGCCTTTTTCGCGATGGCCGCAAGCCGAAGCACGAGATCGTCTTCTACTACTGGATGCACCTGGTGGACCCAGCGGCGGAGGTGCGCTCGCTGGAGGAGCCGAAGATTACGGCGCGCTGGCTCAGCCTCGATGCGCCCATGGCCCACCTGTACCCGCGCTGGCTGGAGCCGGAGCTACGGCGGCTGGATCAGGACAGCTGGCTCAGCCCACCGCGCCACGTGATCGCCGACGAGCTGAACCAACCGCAACCAAGCTGGCAGATTCGCGAGCTAGGCCTCCGGTGAGGGAATATCGAAAAGATCTTCACCGCTCTCTAGGTCATAGCGCACAACCATCGCCAGCCGATCAACATCGGCAATAATGACATCCTGCTGGCCGCGCTGCTCGCTGATAAGTGCGGCCTTCTGGCCGGGGTGAAGCTCGTATAAAGCCTGAGACTGGAGTACTACAATGCGGTAGTTCCCTGGCGAGATCAAAACCGGTACGCGGGTTTTATTAAAATGCAGCTCGCCATCGAGCAACGCCCGCGGTACGTTAGGAAGAGGAAGATCCGAAATAGACATATAAACCTCGCATTGAAAAGATGGACCATCTTACCATATGCTGATGGGGGCTGGCGCAGGCGCTGTCAGCGCCTTGTCATGCGCTGCGCTTGTGGAGACACCTGTTTTTGTGTACGGTGCATGTATCGAAAAGTTCCACATTTCACGACCTAGGTGAAGGAGTTTGTTTCATGCGACAAGTACTTTGGGTTGGTCTCCTGCTAGCCCTGCTCGTAGCGAGCAGCACAGCGGCGCGCCCAGCGCAGCCAGCGTCGGCGGCGCTGCCCGATTTTTGGGGCATGGTGGTGCGCGATCCTGGCTACGAGTGGAACACCAACCCGCTCTACCCCAATGCGGTCAACCAGACCTTTATCAACACTATGCTCGATCTGCTGCAGGCCGCTGGCGTCGAGTGGGTGCGCTTTGAGTTCCACGGCACATGGGGCGCTGGCTACGGCACGCTCAATCTGGCCCAGGCCGACTACTTCGTCAGCGCCGCCCACGCGCGCGGCATGAAGGTGCTGGCGCTGCTTGGCACCGATATTCTGCGCGGCGACGCAGCCCAGGTCGCCAACTTCGACGGCGGCACCATCTCCAGCGACTATCCGCCCGGCACCGCCTACTGCGTCAGCCCCGACCCGCTGGGCATCGGCTGTGGCGTCAACAGCTATATGCAGGCGTGGCTTGAGCGCGCCCTGAGCATCGCCGACCACTACCAGGGCCGCATCGACGCCTATGAGCTGTTCAATGAGCCAAATCACTACGCCCCGCTCGTCGCCGAGACCAGCGGCGCACAGGATGAGATGAATCCGCTGCACGTGGCCCGCGCCTGCACCAAGCTGTTTCGGATTCTGCGCACGCGCGGCGATACGACCCCGCTGATCCTCGGCGGCATCCACCCGCTCACCTCGACGGAGTCCGGGCGCACTGATCGGCAGTACATCAGCGCGGTCTACTCCGCCGAGCCGTTTCAGGTCTACCATAGCGCCAACGGCCGTTGGCCCATCGACGGCGTGGCCTACCACCCCTACCCGGCGGAGATGCGCCGCTACGTCGACGATAATCAGTTCCTGCCGCTGGTCGGGCCGCGCCTCGACGCCGTGCTGGCGGTGATCCGCACCTACGATGACTCCAGTCGCCTGTGGATCACCGAGATGGGCACTCGCGGCGATCCGGCCAGCCCCGCCGACATGCAGCGCCAGGCCCAGTTTCTGCGCGCGGCGGCGCTGATCTTCTATGAGCGGCGCGCCCAGCTGGGGCCGTGGTTCTGGTTCAAGTACGAGGACTTTCCGCCAGCCAGCGAGGCCTGGGGCGTGGTGCACATCGCCTACAACGATCAGGGCGTCTACGATGTCAACGGCACCGTTGAGCTGTTCAAGCCGACCTTCAGCCAGTATCAGCAGCTGGCCCTCGGGCTGCGCCAGCGCCTCTGGCTGCCGCTTGTCCGGCGCTGATGTGTCATTGGCTGACCCTCCACCACGGTACACTGAGCATATCGTTGTATGGAGGTGCCGCCATGAATCCAGAGCAGTTTATCGCCCAGATGAAGCTTCAGGAGCTGCAGAAGCAGCGCGAGCAAACCTTGGCCGTGTACGCCAAGCTGGAGCAGAGTCTCGCCACCTTGCCGAGCGAGCGCGAGCAGCTGCGCCAGCTCTACGCGCAGCTGCGCCAGCTAACGTTCGCCCACCAGCCGTTTCATCCCGAGGTCGCCAACCTTGAGCCGCTGCTCGATCAGCACGCCAGCCCAAGCCCCGAGCTGATCAGCGTCTGGCGCGCGCAGCTGGCCCAGACGCTCGCCCAGGGCCAGCTGCGCACCGAGGTTGTGTACTTGTTCGGCCGTGTGCTGGAGGAGCTAGCTGTGGCTGAGCCGCGCCCGCCTGCTGCGGATGCGCCCACGCCTGCGCTAGTCGCGCCGCTGCTCAGCGCCCAGCCGGTTGACGCGCGCTGGCTGCTCGCGCAGGTCGATGCGCTTGGCTGGACTGGCGAGCAGGCGCGTGCGAAGCTTGCCAATGGTGTTGATGTGTATATCCACGCCAAGGTTGTCCCCGAGGAGCTAACCGGCGTGCTGCGCCAGATCGCCGTTGAGCCACACTGGCCGCTGGCGCACCGCCAGGCCGCGCGCACCTTCCTCGATCAGCCGCTGCAGCTCAAGGAGCTGTGCGACGCCCTGACCATCGCCAGCGCGCACCTGGACACATGGAGCTGGCCAGCGGATGGCGTGCCCGTCCAGGCCGAGTGGTCGCACACCAAGTGGCGCACATTTTTGCAGGAAGATTTCACCACGGCGGTGCTGCTCGATCTGCTGGGCCGACGCTGGCTGTCCATGCTCAATGACTGGACGAGCCAGCTCACCGCGATTCAGCTTGATCAGCTGCAGACGCAGCTGCGCGCGACCGAGCGCTCAGATTGGCCGCAGCCCTTGCGGCACTTGGCCGAGCAGGTGCTGCTGAACAACCACTGGGTCAAGCGCGGCGGCGTCGATCTCTGGCAGACGGCCGCGACTCCGCTGCAGACCGAGATGCTGCGCTGGGGGCGTATCGGCTCGATCCAGTATCAGCGCCACGAGTGGCGCGCAATGATCAACCGCCAAGCCGCCGAAGATGGCCTCTATGCCGATGAGTACTCGGCTGGCCTCGACTACGCGCTCTTGCAGATTAACGCCGAGGTGCGCACAGCGCGCGCCGCCCACCCCGATCAGCCGCTGTACGTGCTCAAGCTCGATATTCAGTCGTTCTATCCCAGCCTCAACCATGAGCTGCTGCTGGCGCTGCTGGAGCACTGGGGCCTGGAGCCGGCCGAGCTGGATTTTTGGCGGCGCTGGCTGAGCCTGCCGCTGCAGACCAGCAGCGGCGTGCAGATCGCTCAGTCGGGCCTGCCGATTCAGCGCGCGCTGTCCGACGCGCTGGCCGAGCTGCTGCTGCGCGTGCTGGACGGCTATGTGACGCAGCAGGCGGCGGTGCTGGTGGTGCGCGCTGTCGATGACATCACCTTGATCGCCGCCTCAGCGGATGCCGCCCGCGCTGGCCTCCAGGCCGTGCAAACGTTCTGCGCGCAGACCGGGCTGGCGCTGAACATGGCCAAGTGCGGCGCGGTGTGCATCGGCGGCACGCTGCCCGCCGACCTGCCGCAGGCGCTGCCAAGCTGGATGTTTGTGCAGCTCGACGCCAGCGGCGCATGGGGCATCGACCAGCAGGCCGTCGCGGACTATCTTGCGCAGTGGCGCGCCCACCTTGACCCGCGTGCGCCGATCTTGGAGCAGGTGGAGCTGTACAATCAGGCGCAGTCCTATCTCACGACGGCGCTCGGGCTACGCGTGACGCTCGACGAGCAGCATCGTGCGCAGGTCGGCGCGGCGCTCGCGCTGCTCCACAGCACTGACATCGTCGATACCGTGCGCCAGCAGCTCCGTGAGCGCTTTGGGATGACACAGGCGCTGCCGGAGGCGTGGTTCTACTGGCCGCTGACAGCTGGTGGCCTGGGTCTGCGCCAGCTGGGGCTGACCCAGGCGCTGTACGCGCGCCAGCAGCACGAGTGGCTGGCGCAGCAGAGCCTGCCGAAGCAGCGCGAGCCGCTGTGGCAGCAGGTTGATACCACGTGGGGCGGTTTTTACATTCGCTGCTGTCAGGCGCTGAGCCTGAGCGAGCCAACCAGCAACGCCGTGCTGGAGACGCTGGTTAACGACTTTATCGCCCGTGGCGGCGAGCTGTCCAACGACCGCCAGACCACGCTGTCGCCCTACTGGCGCTGGATCTTGTACCTGTATGGGCCGCAGATACTCGCGGCGTTTGGCTCGTTCCGCTTCCTGTTCACCGAGCTGGTGCCGCTTCAGCTCATCCGGCAGGTCTAGCCCGCTAGGTCAATGGAGCCTGGCAAGCAGCAGCGCGACCACATGGCCGCCGCTGCTGCTTGTTTTTAACCAGTACTACAGCGTACACTAGCCGTGGTGCGCATGGGCTGCGCGTGTGGCGGCTCCAAAGCTTCGCGCAAAGCCGTAGCAGTGCGGCGGGCTTTTTTAATGAATGAAGGAGTGTGCGCGATGGACGGCTGGTTTCAAGACAGCGACTACACATCGGTTGATCTGCGCTGGGAGCAGGAGGAGGACATGCTCAGTGTGTGGCGCGGCTATGTGCGCGACGCCGCGCAGCTCGATGCCGCGTGGCAGCGGCTGGAGCAGCAAGGGGCCGACTGCTGCCCATGGAACGTTGGTCTCACTGGTGTCGACGCGACACGGGTGCAGATCTATCGCGATGATCCAGCGTTAGATACGTTCGCGGCCTTCATTACCTGGCGCAGGCCAGTGCGGCGCTTCTTTGGCCTGTTCAATGGCATGCAGGAGGAGCAGCGCACCGTCGCGAGCCTGACGGCGGCGGCGGCCGAGCGCTACCTGCGCGCTGTCTGGAACAACGATGTCGCCACACTGGCCCACGGCTAAGCCATCCACCAGCGAATGCCAGGCGCTAGCCATCAGCGGGCGGGAGCAGCACGCGCGTGCTCCGGCAGGCGCAACCCACGGCGCAGAGCTGGAGCCACGCCGAGCATCTATACCTAGAAGGGCTAGCCCTTGCTAAAACTAGACACCGTGGCGCTCGTGATCAGCGGGCGGGAGCAGCCCACGCGCGCGGCCGGGCAGGCGCAAACCACGGCGCAGGACTGGCCGCACCCCGAGCGTGCATAAACAGAAGGGCTAGCCATCCGCAAAAACGCACACCGTGGCGCTCGTGATCAGCGGGC
>JABXJS010000053.1 GCA_013538855.1 Herpetosiphonaceae bacterium | reverse complement strand
GCCGTAACGGCCATCTACGGCATGGTTCGGGCTATCCCGCTCGCACCGTACCGACCCTACACGCCACCCGAGCCAATCCTGTGATCTACTGATACTGGCTAAAAAAGACAGACAATGCCGTTTGTCCAACACGCTTGATCTTGTATCCATCAGTGGGTACTTCATACTGCATTGATACCAACTGCAGTGCCGTAGCGCCACCATCGGCTTGTTGAAAAGCTTGACCAACCTGTGTAACCCATTGAGAACACTGCAGATTACGTCTGACGTACTGTTCAAGTTGGTCAACAAGGCTAAAATCTATATCTACTTGATACTCACAGCAAGTGCTTTGAAATTGCTCAAGTGCGATCTTCAGTGGCACAACCAACTGCTCAAGATCACTATCCACACACTTCATTGTGGTAGCATAATGAAACAACGCAGCATAATTAGCCGAGCTATTTGAATCAGCCATATTGCTCTCCTTGCCTTCTATCAACGATTAAGACACGGCGATCAGCACCGTTTGCACGAAACCATAGCCTATCGACCAGGGTTGCACTCTTTTACTCTTGGCGCTAAATAATCGATATGTGCAGCGCGATGTCGCCGAGCTTGAGCCGATCACCGTGGCGCAGCTCGACCATGGCGGTGGGTGGCACAATGCGGTCGTTGAGCTTGACGTGCACGCCCGCGCGGCCACAGCGCACCTTCCAGGTCTGCTCATCAACGCTAATCACACAGTGATCGTTGTTCGATACGGTCAGGAAGCGCGAGTTGCGCTGGGCCAGGCGCTCCTTCTCCTGCTCGAAGGCGGCCGCGCTGCGCAGCTGGATCACATCCAGCAGCCACTTGCGCGTAATCGTCTGCGCTGCATTGCAGATCACCGCCTCGCTGCCATCAGGCAGGGTCAGCAGGCAGCGGCGACGGCGCTGCTCAGCTTGGATTGCGACGAGCCACAGATGGCTCGCCACGCGCACGCCCTGGGCGCTGAGCAATGCGGCAGGCTCCAGCGGCGCACGCTGCTCTGCGCCTAGGCATAGCTCATAGCTCAGCGGCTGGCCGTTGGTGGTGGTGGTTGGCAGGTGCAGGAGTGAAACAAGCGTATGCAGCAGCTCCTGCGGAGGCAGATCAAGGCACTCGATATCTTGGGCGCGCTCCTGGCCTTGCTCACGCCAGTGGAGCGTAACAGGGATATATGCTGTGCTCGATGTCATTGAGCTTCCTTCAGTTTCTTGCTATACCGATAGTGCTACACTTGGGGCGGTCTCCACTACGCGATCAATCCAATCTTGCACGAGGGCATCGGGAATGTAGGCGGTTTGGATCAGGCGCTCGCCCTCGTACTGCACCATCAAGGCACGTCCAAGCGGCTGCTCGGAGTCGCGCTTGAGCGGCAGATTAACGCCCATCAGCTTGGTGCTGTCGTACTTGCTTGGCGCGAGGATCAAGCCGTTGAGGCTATCCTCTAGGTTTTTGATCACGCCGCTGGTGTCGGAGTACTGGAGGTAGGTGCTGACGATCAGATGAATGCCGCCATCGCCGCCATTGGTTGCGGCAGCGCCAAGAAAAGCAAATAAGTTATTCGGCTCGCTGTACGAGCTGCTAAACTGGTCGCTGAGTGACTCGCGGCCAAGATGGTAATCATCAATAAAGATCACGAGACGCTGGTTGCCTTCAGCGCGCCATGCATTTAAGTACGGCACCAACTCTTTAATCGCCGCCTCGCTGTTGGCATAGCGCAGCGTGTGCGGCAGCGCCTCCAGCGGGCGCAGGTTACGCCGGTTCACTTCAATAAAGACAAACTGCACATCGGCGGGGCTGTAGCGCTGGGCCAGCGTCAGGGCCAGCGTGCGTATCGTCGTTGTCTTGCCGCTGCGTCGCCCGCCAAGCAGCAAAATATGCGGCGTCTGCGCCGACAGCGGTAGCGCAACCGTGCGCAAGCCCAGCTCCTCTTTGCCAATCGGCACCAGCAGGCTCGCGCCGAGCGGCTGGCGATGGAAGAGAGTCGGATCGAGCTGGCCCATGCTGAGTTGATCCGGCAGTAGCTCGATCGGCTGCGCCAAGCCCCGCTCGGCTACCCTGAGCCACTGCTCGCGCATCTGCAGCACCTGCGACCTGAGATCGGTGTTCAGCTCGCTGTCGAGGATTGCAGCCTGCTCAACACTGTCGTCGCTGCTGTTGGGATCAGGCCGCTCAAGCGTTGGCAGCGCAATCTGGCAGTCAAGAATGGCATAGTCGGGATGGTTGATCAGGGCACGGCCAGGGATGGTCGCCGGAATTTGCGTGGTTACCCGCGCGCCAAGGAAATCGCTGTAGTCGTAGAGATCGGGCAGGCGCAGAGCGATACGCTGCTCCAGAAGCGAGAGCAAGCGATACGAGTAGTCGCGGCTTTGATCGGCGGTGATGATGAAGTAGATGCCATACGTGCGCCCGCTGCGCACAAGGCGCACGAGATCATCGGTGATCGAGTCGATCTGGTTTTCGCCGAACTCTTCGCGCAGCATCGCGATCTTATCAATAATCGTGACCACTGCTGGCAGCTTCGCCCCCGTCTCGTGGCGATAGGCGGCCAGATCGTTGATGCCCGACTGGCGGAACAGCTCCTGGCGTCGGCTGATCTCCATGCTCAACATCGTGAACAAGCGCCGAATGCGCGCACGATCACGCACTTGGATGATGCTGCCGACGTGGGGCAGCTGGCTAAGCGTGCTAAGGCCCTGGCCACCAGCATCGATGGCATAGAACCACATAGCATCGGCACCATGGGATGTAGCTAAGCTCAGGATGAGCGTGCGCAGCAGCGTTGTCTTGCCGCTGCTTGGCGCGCCGGTGATCGCCACATGTCCATCGGCGAGGCTCAGCGTCAGCGACAGCTGCTCGCTCATCTGCGGAATATCGAGGCGGCCGATCACAGCCTTGAGCCACACATCGCTGCTCGGCGGCGTCTGCCAGCGCTGGGCAATGTCATCAACGGCAAGACCAAGCTCCTCGCCCAGCGTCATGCGCGACGGCAGCGGCGGCTGCCAGATCGGGCGGCGGGTCCAGCCCAAGCGCAGCGTCTCGGCGGCAAGCACGGCATCGCCGACTGCGGCTAGCGCACGCACTAACACATCAAGATCAGTCGCTTTCTTCTCTTTGGGCACGGCTGGCTTGGCGCTTTTCTCGCTTAGGCTTGGGCGAAGTTTAACCGCTGGCATGGCGTGCTGCGACTGGCCAGGCTGATGATACTCGCTGGTGATCTGGGCCACCTGAAACAGCTCCATATCCGCGCCGACACGGAAGTAGGCGCGGCCGGGAATATCGGTAGGCAGGAAGGCCGCATCAGGCTTGAGAATCATCTCGCGGCTGTCTTCACTGCTGCCAAGGCGCAGCGCAATGAAGAATTTCAACTGGGTGCGAATCTCATCGGTGACGGCCTTGGATGGCTGCTGGGTTGCTAGCAGTAGGTGCACACCCAGCGAGCGGCCCTGCTTGACCACACGCACAAGCTCGGTGACAAAATCGCTGTAGAACTTCGCCATCTCATCGAACTCGTCGATCACGATGATCAGGTTCGCGAGCGGCTGAAGCTGCGCCTGAGCCGCCTTTTCACGATACTCGGTAATGTTCTGCACCGCAGCCTGGCGCAGGATGGTCTTGCGATAGCGAATCTCGCTTTTGATCGCGGTCATGGCGCGCTCAGCGAGGCGGCCTTCGAGATCTGTCACAAAGCCCACAGTGTGCGGCAGGTGCTCGAACATCGCCAGCGAGGCACCGCCTTTGAAGTCGATCAGCAGCAGCTGCAAGCGAATCGGCGAGTGCTTAATCACCAGCGCAGCGATCATACACTGGAGCAGCACGCTTTTGCCTGCGCCGGTCGCGCCAGCGATAATGCCGTGTGGGCCGTGTTTATTTTCATACAGATCGAGAAATAAGGGCTTATCGCCACTTTTCTTCCCAATTGGCACATCAGCGTGCCAAGCGCCAGCAGGATCGCTGGCCCAGTAGGACGGCGGCATAAGATCACGCTCGTCCTCGATGTTCAGCAAATCAAACAGGCGCACGCTGCGCGGTATCGCTTGATTGCCGCCAGTATCGGCAAGCTGAATTGTTGCTAAGCAGCGCGCCAGATCATCACTTGGCTTCAGATCAGCGGCGTCAACCACAAAGTTGTCGCTGCTCCAGGCGCTCGCAGCGTAGGCGATGCGGCCACCATCGGCCTGAATATCGAGCATCACGCGACAGGCGCTCGGTATTGTCTGCCACGTATCGACACGAAATAGGACCGACATATTGAACAGCGATCCGTGGCTAAGTATCTCGCTAATCACTGGCTGGCCGCGCACAAGCTCTAGGTTATCGACGATAACACAGAGATGCGGAAAGGTGCTCGCCTGCGCTCCAGCGCCGTCGCCGCTGCGCTCAACCACATCGCGGCGGCGGCTGAGCACATCTAGCAGATTACTCATCAATGTGTTGACTGCCTCAGCCTCGTGGGCGACCATGCGCATATTCAGCGCCGCATCATTGCTCATGGGAATCGTGTGCGGTGCCCAGCGCAGCCAATGCCACTGCTCGTGCGTGAGCGGGCTAGCGACAAAGGCGATGCGCAGCTCTGTAGGCGCGTGCAGCACCAGCATATGCCAAAGGATCGAGCGCAGCAGGCCAGCAGTTGCATCAGCGGGGCCAGCAAGGCCCAAAGATGCCATCTGAGCCACATTGACCGTGATCGGCACACCGCGCAGCGTTTGGTACTGGCGCTGCACATCAAATAGACGACGATCAACGGGCGCGGCATCCTGCGACGGCGGTACCACGATGGTCGAGCTTAGCGGCAGCTGGCCAAGGCCAACACGCAGCACCAGAAAATCATCATCCGCCAGCCGTCGCTCCCATAGCCGGGAGCTTGGCTCAGCGTTGACACCAGCGATCTTCCACAGCGTGCTGACATCGGGATTTAAGTGCAGCCGGGCGCTGTGCTCGGCGTGGTGGACGCTGCGCAGCTCCTCAGTGCGCTCGGCCAGCTGCTCCTCATACACGGCTGTGCGCTCGGCTAGCTCCTGCTGGGCCTGTTTGCGCTGAGCGCGGCTCGCGACCAGCGCGGTCATCACGCCCATAACTGCCATCACGGCCATGGGCACGGCGAAGAGCACACCGCTGCCACCCTGATTGATGCTGGCCATAACCACGATGAGAACGATGACGCTCAGCACAGGCATGAGCAGGCTGATCCACTGCGTGGCTGTACGATCTTTTGGGCTAGCTGGCGGGCTAGGCAGATGGATGGCTGTGTGTGGAATAGCGGGCCTGATTCGCGGTGGACGATTAAATACAGCTTTCGAGGATAACGGTTGTTTCATAGCGCTCAGACTATCTCTACCTTGTGCTCAATGAGCAGCAATCCAGGGGACGAAAAACGTGCGTGCTAGCATATCCGGACATACGCATGCAGCGGCGGCTCTGCGGCCTAGCACCTACTGATCAAGCGCTTCAGACTGGGATGTGAGCGCCGTCGCTGCGATTGCGTTGTTCACGCTCCGCCTGGTTTTTTTCATCTTCCCAGCGCTGGCGATCATGGATGCGTCGAGACTGTTCATCGCTAGCCATTTGGCTCGCATTGGTGATTGATTGAGCAGTAC
This sequence comes from Herpetosiphonaceae bacterium, assembly GCA_013538855.1. GTDB lineage: Bacteria > Chloroflexota > Chloroflexia > Chloroflexales > Herpetosiphonaceae > OHK22. The sequence goes on along the minus strand of JABXJS010000053.1, from coordinate 6,637 downwards.
GACGGCAGGTTTCGGCAAGCTCCCCGCCTGCCTTAAGCACCCTGTTGAGGTAGTCATCAAACGTCGTTCGATATGTCCCAGCCCACGCCTCTACAGCAGCGTGCGCCTGCCTAATCCGCTCGTTAGTGCCGCTCTCGATAGCCACAGCAGCCTGATTCAAGGCTGTAGTGAGAGAACTGGCAGCAGCATGATCCCAGCGCACATCTGTCCAATTTGGCGACCAGTTTGGCATAGTTCCTCCAAAATCTCAGCAAACCCTCCTGGTAGTGTCATCTATACAGTAGATGCAAACCGCTGCGTATTTGCACCACCGGTACCGATACCTGCTATCCTCTAAGTACTATATTTTAAACAGGGACAGGAGCAGCGTTTTTTCGCCAGCAACAAGCACTTGTAAGCAGCTACGGCTATGTTAAGCCAAGCCTAGCAACAAGCAGTGTGCTTAGCGAGCCGTCACAGCAACGACTATGCACATCGTTCAGAGGGATGGTTTAGGGCATTGTAGCGCCATGCTAGTGAAAATACACAGAATGTGTCTACGAACAGAACCAAGTATGGTTGAATCAGCCACGCCAGTGCATCATATGCAGCATCGCCACAATGTTGTCACAATTGACTGGTGATAACCACTCGGTAACGTGAAATATTTGTTGCGGTGAGTAAGGTGTGAGTACTAAGGGCCAGCATACCCAAGTACCACATAGTGTGTGGTGGACGGCGCTAGAGACTATCCACCTTTAGAGGAGGTATAACTCATGTCAGGTCGTGTTCTTTCAACCCCCGAAGCCCTTTCAGCCATCAACAACTTGCAGGGAGCCGTAGACAACGAGCTGCTGGGCCAGATCAACGCCATTATTGGCCTCTGCGAGAAGCTCAGCGATAACAATGTTTGGGATGGCCAGCTGGCAGCACAGTTCCGCGGCGAGGTTGCCCCACAGGTCAAGACCGCGCTCAAAAATGCGCATCAACAGCTGTCTGAGCTGCAGAAGAATATCAGCAAGATCAACCAGAATATTATGACCGCTGGCGGCAACGCCTAGCCCGGCCACACCACTGTTGCCCTTCAGCCCAATGCGACGAATTGGGCTGAAGGGTCGTTTCATCAAGCTAGCACAGCATCCTCGGCTGCATTCTTGCTACACCCGGCTCAACATGCGCAGCCCAGCACCTACGGTAAGGATCACAGAGTGCACCCTATGCATATCGACACCCAACCATTGATCAAAGCCCTGCTGTGGGCGGGAATCGAGGACTACTGCCCGTTGTGGCAGGCGGTGTGGGAGATCAACACGCTCGTTCCAGCGCTATCTGAGCAGCAGCGGCTTGATCTGACTAGGCTGACTGTGCGAACCTTGCTCGAGCAAGGCGCGATTGAGCTGGTCTGGATCACAGGCGAGCACATTGAGCCAATCGAAACGCCGACCGCACGGCAGTTGATTAATCAAGCCCAGTCGTGGTCACCACGCTACGAGCACGAGCGCCAGGTCTGCCTCAGCACGACCGCTCAAGGCGCGCAGCAGTACGCCGCGTTTGGCCCCACCACAGGCTAGGCCCACTGAATCCCTATGCGGGCCGCAGGCTGCTTAATTGTGCACTGCGGCCCGCTCATAGCGTAGCGCTGGCTGCGCTTAGGCTTGGCAATGCACATGATCGTGTTGCTCCAGCGTAGGCCCACCTCAATCGCCGACGGCTGCAAGCACGCACTATTGGGTCAAGGCGTTCAGCGCATTGTGGCGCACAAGCTAGACCCATGGGCCTAGCTTGCCCCGCACCAGCCCATGCTACACATAGATTCGGGCTGCACATGAGAGCTTTCCACTCCACGCGCTGGGACGCGGACAGTGGCTCCGCACCAGCTGAAGTGCGCCGCAACGCTGACAACTATTGATGATCACGCTGCGTCCTGCTCTGTCTCGCTGCGGCTAACACTGCACAGCTTCGCGAATGCGCGCTTTGTCAAAAGAGGTAGGCCCCGGTATAATATCCGGCGATTGTGCCAACACCAAGCGTGGCTAGCGATGTGCGTGGTTGTGTCGGCAGTGCCACGAGGAGCGCGCGCTCCGCCGCCCTGGCCCATTGCATATCAGCAGCAAGACCAGCGCAACGACACACATCAAAGGGAACTCCGTGAAAAGATTAATCCGGGCATTGCTTATCGTCGTCACCATCGGTGCCTTTCTGGTAGCCTGCATCTTTGGGCTGCTAGTGCGCGAGTTTACGCTCACCGCTGGCGAGAGCAATGTCGCTCAACAGTTTGTTATTCAGCAGGGCGACACGGTCGCGATCATCAGCAGCAACCTCGAGGACGCTGGGCTGATCCGCCGGGCGCTGCTCTTCCGCCTGCTCACCAACCTGCGTGGCGCTGGCAGCGAGATTCAGGCCGGCACCTACTACTTCAGCCCCAACATGACCATGAGCCAGATGATTCAGGAGATGCGCACCGCGCAGTTCGGCAACTTCGAGTCCGTGCGCGTTACCATCCCCGAGGGTCTGCGCCTAGAAGAGATCGCCGCCATCGTTGAAGCGACCGGCATCGTCTCCGACGGCGAGTTTCTCCAGCTCGCCAGCGATGCAACCGCCTACAAGGCCGACTATGACTTCCTCGCCGATGTGCCCGACGGCGCATCACTGGAGGGCTTTCTCTTCCCTGACACCTACGATTTCTTTACCGACGCCAGCGCCGATGAGATCATCCGCACCATGCTCGACACCTTCGGCCTGCGCTACGCCGACGTCGAGCAGTCCGCCGCCACCGCCGACCGCTCAACCTTCGAGATCGTCACCATGGCCTCGATCATCCAGCGCGAGGCCAGCAACACCGCTGAGATGCCGCGCATCGCCGCTGTGTTCTGGAATCGGCTCAAGCCCGAGTTCGCCGGCCAGCAGCTCGGCGCTGACCCCACCGTCCAGTATGCGCTCGGCTACAGCGATGCCGAGCAGAGCTGGTGGCGCAAGGATCTGACGGCGCTCGATCTGGCCGTCAACAGCCCCTACAATACGCGCATCAACCCCGGCCTGCCGCCAGGCCCGATCAGCGCGCCGGGCCTCGCCGCACTCCAGGCCGCCGCCAATCCCGCCGCCGAAGATATCACCTACTTCGTCGCCGAGTGCGTGCCAGAGGGCGAGCGGCCAACCCACCAGTTCACCAACGACTACAGCGAGTTTCTACGCTTTCAGGAAGAGTATCAGACGTGCAGCAAGTAGCGGCGACACTCGGCATCATTGGCGATCCGGTTGCGCATAGTCTGTCGCCCGCAATGCACAATGCTGCATTGCGGGCGTTTGGTTTGCCCCACAGCTACGAGCGCTGGCCTACGCCGCGCGCACAGCTGCAGCAGCGCGTCGAGCAGCTGCGCCAGCCCGGCATGCGCGGGGCCAACGTCACCCTGCCACACAAGGTGGCGGTGCTGGAGTACCTGGACGCCGTCGATCCCGCCGCAGCTGCGCTCGGCGCAGTCAACACGCTCGTCCACTCAGCCACAGGCACACTCACTGGCTACAACACCGACGCGCCAGCACTGCGCGACTCGCTGGCCGCCTGCGGCTGGCACGGCGGCCACGCGGTGGTTCTCGGCGCCGGCGGCGCAGCCCGTGCCGCCATGGTCGCCCTGCGCCAGCTACAGGCCGCCCAGATCAGCGTCGTCAACCGCACCATCGAGCGCGCACAGGTGCTGGTCGAGCAGCCCAACGAGGCCGCCGTCAGCGCCGACGACCACACGCTGCCAACGCTGATCAGCACCGCCAGCCTCGTGATCAACGCGACGGCGCTCGGCTGGCATGCGAGCGATCCAGCGCCGCTCGCCGGGCACCTGCTCCACGCCAATCTCATCGTCTACGATATGGTCTATCGCCCAACGCCGCTGCTGGAGCAGGCGCGCCGCTGCGGTGCCCAGGCTATCGACGGTCTGGATATGCTGGTGCGCCAGGCAGCGCTGGCTTTTGCGCTTTGGTTCCCAGGCTACGCAGCGCTGCACGTGATGCGTAGCGCTGCCGAGCAAGCGCTGGGGAGGAATCCATGATCGCTCTCGTTGGTCTTGTCGGGCTGCTCGTTGGGCTGGCGCTCAACCCACTCATCACCACCATGGCCGATGATCCAAAGGCCGCCAATCCCCAGCCGCAGCCGCGCTACCGCTGGCTCGGCTATCCCACCTGGCTGGGAGCGCTGGTCGCAATCTTGATGGGGGCCATGGCGATGGTGCTGTACAGCCACTATGGCACCGACTGGCGCACCGCCTACTGGGGCGCGATGACTGCCCTGCTGCTGGTCACGGCCGCTGTTGACTACAAGGCGCGCATCATCGACGTGCTCACGCTGCTGGTCGGCACCGTCGTAGCACTCGCTGCGGCCAGCTTCGTTGGCATCGGCTTTAAGCTGGCGCTCCTCGGCTGCATCATCGCCGGCGGCGTGTTCGTGCTCTTTTACCTGCTAGCCATCATGATGTTTCCTGGCCCAGGCGTGCCCTTTGGCCTGGGCGATGTGTACCTGGCAATCTACATCGGCGCGCTGGTAGGCATCGGCCACGTCGGGCCAGCGCTATTCTACGGCATGCTCATGGCCGGCGTGGTCGCTATCGGCATGCTGGCCTGGCGGCAGATGGGCAAGACCGAGGAGGTCTACCTGTCCTATGGCACCTACTTGTGCCTAGGCGTGCTGCTCTTTCTGGCGCTGTATGGCGCAAGCATCCGCTAATTGGCACACAACACGCTCAGCGGCGATAAAACTGGAGTATCATACATACAACGAGGTTCAACAGCCATTCAGGAGGTCACGATGACCCTGCTTGATACGAACATCACCGAGTTTCTTGATCAGCTCGCTAGTAATGCGCCCGTCCCTGGCGGCGGCAGCGTCGCCGCTGTCTCTGGCGCAATGGCCGCCGGCCTGGTCTCGATGGTCTGCTCGCTAACGCTGGGCAAGAAGAAGTACGCCCATGTCGAGGAGGCGATGCGCTCGCTCTTGGAGCAGTCCGAGACCCTCCGCCAGCAGCTCCAGCAGCTGGCCGAGGCCGATGCCGAGGCCTTCCGCCGCCTCAGCGCCGCCTATAAGCTGCCCCGCGAGACCAGCGCGGACATCGCGATTCGTCGCGATGCCATCCAGTCCGCCACCCGCCAGGCCACCGATGTTCCACTCCAGACGGCCCGTGCCGCCGCTAGCGTGCTGCCGCTGTGCCGCCCAGCTGCCGAGCAGGGCAACTCCGCTGCCGTCAGCGATGTTGGCGTGGCCGCGCTCCTGGCGCAAGCGGCGGTCCGTAGCGCACTGTTCAACGTCGATATCAACCTCCATTCCATCGAGGACGAGATCTATGTTCGACAGGTGCGCGCGCAGGTCGCCGATCTCACCGCTGGCCTCGATGTTGAAACCGCCGAGGTGCTGCAGATCGTGAACGCCGCCCTCAGCGAGTAGTCTATGCTCTGGCACACGGCCCTGGACCAGCCTTGATCCAGGGCTGTTTTAATGTATTCTTGCGTATGGAGGTGCTATGACCCCCACGATCCTCGATGGCCGCGCCTATGCCAAGTCAGCGCGCACGCGCATGCAGGCCGACGGCGCTGCATGGGCCGCGCAGTCCGGCATGCCGCCTAGCCTCACCGTCATCCAGGTCGCTGGCGATGCCGCCTCGGACTGGTATGTGCGCTCGATCAAGCGCGCCTGCGAGGGCGTCGGCTTCGGCTTCACCCACCAGCAGCTCGCCGCCGATATCGCCCAGGCCCAGCTCGACAGCGCCATCCGCAGCGCCTGCGCCGATCCAGCCGTCCACGGCGTGCTGGTGCAGATGCCGCTGCCCAAGCACCTTTCGGCCGAGTCGGCGATCTTAGCGCTCGATCCGCTCAAGGACGTTGACGGTCTGCATCCGACCAACGCCGGTCGGCTGGCGCAGGGCCTCAGCGCCCACGTGCCCAACACGCCCGCTGGCGGCATGGCCCTGCTCGATCACTACGCTATCGAGGTCGCTGGCAAGCACGCCGTGGTCGTCGGACGCTCCAATGTCGTTGGCAAGCCGCTCGCCCAGCTGCTGCTCGCCCGCAACGCCACCGTCACCATCTGCCACTCGCGCACCACCAACCTCGCCGAGATCGTCAAGCAGGGCGACATCGTGGCCGCCGCCGTCGGCCGCGCTGGCCTGATCACTGGTGCGATGCTCAAGCCTGGCGCGGTCGTGCTCGACTTTGGCATCAACGTTGTCGCTGGTAGCGAGCAGGTGGTCGGCGATGTGGACTGGGAGAGCGCGAGCGCCGTCGCCGGTGCGATCACGCCCGTCCCCGGCGGCACCGGCCCGGTCACCAATGTGATGCTGCTCGGCAACATCCTGCAGGCCGCCCGCTGGAGCCAAGGCCAGCAGGAGTAGCCCCACTCCCACAAGCGCCAGTCGTTCGGTGACTGGCGCTTGGCATTATGGTGAACAGCAGCGCCGTGCTGAAGCGCCACTGGTCTGCGGCACGCGCTGGCTCCGCTGCTCGCCCCCACGTCCTCGCGATTGCCCTGCGCTCAGGTCCGCCGCTCGGGGCTATGGCGGCACACTGCGCTGCGTGACAGTTCAGCCCACTGCTTCAGCCATCGCACGGCGGCGGACAGCGCCGCCAACCACGCCCTGCGCCAGCAACGCGCGAGCGACCACCTGCGCTCGCCCACGCCGCG
>JABXJS010000052.1 GCA_013538855.1 Herpetosiphonaceae bacterium | reverse complement strand
CTGCGCCGTGGTGCATTCGGCCTTGGCGCGGCGTGGGCCAGCGCGGGTGCCATGCCCGCCCGCGGCCTGCGATTGCCCTGCGCTCCATGGTGCAGCACCGCCACCGATCGGCAGCCAGCCACGCTAACGCACAGCCGTGTGAGCACTAGCGGCGCGTAACCGCCGACCTGTGGCTCAAGCCCTGGGCGCTACTCTCGCAGCACCAGACAACCTAGAGCGAGACCACATCAGCCGTGGAGCAATCCCGCTTAACGTGTGCGCTAGCAAAGCCAGGCGCTGGACAGCAGCAGTGGCGCTTAACCACAGCGCAGCGGTTCAACATAGCCCGCTTGGTGCCACGCCTTCACCAACGTCAAGGCCGCCTGTACTTTGCTGAGCAGCAGCTCAGTTGAAGCAGCATGCAAAACTAGCTAGCCGGGCTAAAAAACAGCCGCGCTCGACCGAAGGGCCAAGCGCGGCTGAAAAATGTTGTGCTAATGCTGGCTTAGCCTTTGGGGCGCGCCAAGGTTGGGTTGATCTTCAGGCCGCGAATTTGGGTGCGCGCGAGCGCGGTGAGCACGCGGTTGGCGGCATCATCGGGGACATCGACGAAGGTGAAGTTATCGAAGATGTCGATGGCACCGATAGCGCGGCCAGGCAGGCCGGACTCATTGGCGATTGCACCGACAATATCGGCGGGGCGAACGCCCTGCTCGCGGCCGACATCAACAAACAGGCGCGTCATGCCCTCCTCGCGGAACGAGCGGCCACGGGGTGTGCGGCTGCTCTCGCGCGAGGAGCGACGATCACGGCGGCTGCCACGGTCGCGGCGATCACGGCGGCCATACTCCTCCTCTGGCTCGGGCGCGGACAGCGGATCCTCGGCCTCCAGGTCTGGCTCAGCCAAGAGCAGCTTGAAGGCAGCGGCGGCCACATCGACAGGCGAGTACTCCTCGCCTAGCTCCTCGGCCAGGATGAGGTACTGGGCGAGCGTGCCATCGTCCTCGTGGTCGCTGATCAGCTCGCGCAGCGTATCCTTGAAGGCCTCGCGGCGGCGCACGACCACATCGGCGATGGTGGGCAGGCGCAGGCGCTGGATGGACGCGCCGGTCATTTTTTCGATGGTGCGCAGCATACGGCGCTCACGCGGTGTGACCAGCGTGATCGCGACGCCAGAGCGCCCAGCGCGCCCGGTGCGGCCGATGCGGTGCACATACGCCTCGGGATCGAGCGGAATATCGAAGTTGATCACATGGCTGACGTGGTCGATATCGAGGCCGCGGGCGGCGACATCGGTGGCGACAAGCAGCTCGACCTGCTCCTCACGGAAGCGCTTCATCACACGATCGCGCATGGCCTGGCTCAGGTCGCCGTGCAGCAGCTCGGCGGCATAGCCGCGGGCCAGCAGCTTCTCGCCCAGCTCATCGACCATAGCCTTGGTGCGGCAGAAGATAATCGCGGACGTGGGCATCTCGATGTCGAGGATGCGGGTAAGCGCCTCGATCTTATTGCGGCCGCCGACCTCGTAGTAGATCTGGCGAATCTGCGGAACGGTCATCTCCTCGGACTCGATGGTGACGCGCTGCGGATTCTCCAGGTGCTTCTCGGCAAGCTTGACGATCTCCTTGGGCATGGTGGCCGAGAAGAGCGCCATCTGCGTGTTGTCGGGAACCTTCTGCAGAATAAACTCGATGTCGTCGATGAAGCCCATGTTGAGCATCTCGTCGGCCTCATCGAGCACGAGCGTGCGCAGGGTGTCGAGCGCGAGCGTGCCGCGCTCCAGATGGTCCATGAGGCGACCGGGCGTGCCAACGACGATGTGGACACCGCGGCGCAGCGCGCGCAGCTGTCGATCGATTGGCTGCCCGCCGTAGACCGGCAGCGCGCGAATGCGATTGTGCTTGCCGTAGGCGGCGATGGCGTCGGCGACCTGGACGGCCAGCTCGCGGGTTGGTGTGAGGATAAGCGCCTGCACGCCCTCGGCCTGGGTGTCGAGCTGCTCGATAATTGGCAGCGCGAAGGCCGCAGTTTTGCCAGTGCCCGTCTGGGCTTGGGCGATCATATCTTCGCCAGCGAGCATCAGGCCGATGCTCTGGGCTTGAATTGGTGTTGGCTCTTCGTAGCCAAGCTCGGTGACGGCGCGGAGGATCGGTTCACTTAAGTTAAGATCTTGAAACGTAGTCATTAAAACGGTCTATTCCTTTCGTAGAAACGTTGTAGCCGCAGTGCACGCAAAAGCGCAGGCAGCGCAGGCAGCGACCGCTGATAGCGATACGCGTAGCCACTGCTGCACTCACGCTCAGAGCACATTGGCTGGTACTCGTGGCGGCCTTGGTGTTCCCGGCCACCCCAAATACCGGAAAGACCGCTGCACGCACAAGAAAAACGTGGGGGCGATTGTCCCCCACGGAGTTGTCAGTTCGCAACCGACGTAGTATAGCACAGATAGCCGCGACGGGCAACGCGGTTTATGTCAAACAGAAAAATTAAAGAAAGATCGTTGTCACAATATAATCCTTCCTCCTTATAATGCATTTAGAACCGATGAGAATCCTAACAAGAAAGCAGCGCTGCCATGTCAGAGACAGAGTATCAAATCCTGCATTACCTAAGAGATCGAGAACTCAAAGGCAAGCCAGTTCGCAAACAACAGGAACTTGTTAACGCTCTGCACATAACGAAGGGCCGGGTAAGTCAAGTTATCAAAGTCTTGAAGACCAGAGACTATATTGATGAAAACCTTACTTTGCTTCCTATGGCTCTTGCAATACTTGGAGAACAACCAGAAGCAATTCCTATTTATGGAAAAATTGCTGCTGGTACAGCAATTCCTTTTAATAATCAATCCCCGACTGATTACGTTACACTACCAGACTTTGATCCTTCAAAGCACTTTAGTTTTGTTGTCCAAGGAACAAGCATGGAGCAGTTCCACATTGTTCCTGGTGATATCGTTATTCTTGAAAAACCTAGAGATCCTTTTAGTATTCCTAATAAAAAGATTATTGCAGCGCTTATACCCGAGAATACAATTTTAGTAGATACCACCAACATTTCTGAAATTATTGAGCATAGACAACTAAACTCCGAATACGGCCTTGAAGTACCTTGTGATCACATCACGTTAAAAATGTTTTTCCAGCCATCAACTCGCATTGGTCAAGACCCTATTACAAACGAGGATGTTATTTTGGTAGGCACAGGGTGGAGTCTGCTCCCAAAGGCAATAGAAGTTGCAGGTATATTGGTAGCCGTGTATCGTCGTGATCTCTACTAGAGTTCAAAAGTTTAGCAAAGTTTAGAGAATTGCGGTTATAAACCCTATACTCACTAGAACAAATGTTTTATTATTTTCCGTAAGATTAGCTTTTAGAAAAGGAGGTGAAAATCCATGGCTCAAAGAAATAAACGCTCAGAGGGTAGCTTCCTCCGAGCGTTGGTCACGCTTGTTGCTGTAGTGCTAACGCTAGCAGCAGGTACATCTGTCTTGCTGGGAATCTCACAGTTAGAGCTTGTTGGTCTCTCCGTTACGTTTATTGGTCTTGCCACAGCAATGTGGAAGTAAAGCGCATCCGGCATCAGATAATGGCCATTATCTGATGCCGGACTTTAGTATACATCCACAAAACTACCATAACAAGCTTGACCTTTTTTCTTCAATCCATACAAATTATTTGGCATAGATATACATGATCGGCTTGAGGAACTCGTCGGTTTTGTAGTTCTCGGGGTCGGAGTCCTTGGTGAAGTACTCATCGAGGTTAACGATGTCGGCGTTTTGCTGGAGCATGTTTTTCTTCATGGCGATGCGGACGGTGTGGCCCTCGATGTCAAAGATGTACTTTTTGCCGGTGGTTAGGCCGATGCGGCGGCGCAGCTGGGCGAACGAGACGGGGCCAACGAAGATCAGATTGTAGCCCCACTCTTTGAAGAGCTGAAGGTGTGTCGAGGTGTCATCGTACTCAACGCCCTGCTTTTTGTAGTGGTCGTGAAGCATCTGGACTGCATCTTTGAGGTTGGTGGGCGCTGCCTCGGCCTCTGTTTTTTGTTGAACAGCGGCGTAGCCCTCCTGCTTGACCAGCGCGATCAGCGAGCAGACCAGGCCCCACGGTGCCGACAGGCCCTGGGTGCCTTTGATCGACTGGCCGGACGCAGGCAAGTCGGGCGTCTCGGGGATCATGTCTTTGGGCAGGAGGATGTGCTGCGGTTTTACGTCGGCCACATCGTAGACGCGGCGGCTGTAGTCATTATCGCCAGCGGTGAACAGCTGGCTGAGGCTATTAAATACATCCTTGAGCGCGTTTTTAATCGCACGCTTGTCCTTGCCGCTCATGCCCTGATCTGATGGCGGTAAGAGATCCGCGAGGGCCTGATCGCTATTGCTTTTGACGATATCGTAGATGGTGAGGCCGAGGCTAGCGCCGACGTACTCGAGAATTTTACCTTTGTTAGACTGATAGATCGTCTCTAACGTAGGGTCGTCGTTGCGCACCGCACGGATGTCAGCGTACTTCGTTTGATCATTCCAGGGAATGCGCACGTGCATGAACGTCTGCGGCACGCGCAGCTGCTGATTCTCGGGGGCGTAGATCAGGCGCTGAACGAGCGGGGCCTGCCCAGGCTGGGCAGCGAGCAGCTGCTGGGTCTGGCGGTTGCCGAGGGTGCGCTGAAGCTGGAGCACGCGCTGCGGCGTCAGCGGGCCGCTAGGCGTAGACTCTGGCAGCTGCTCGTGGGGCTGCCGCTGGGCGGGAACGCTGCTTGACCGACGCTGTTTTGATCGACGATGGGCCATAGGTGCTCCTTTCAGCGCGCTGCATGTGGGCTGGGCAACCAGCAGGTGCGCAAGCGCTTAGCGCGTAATCAATCACCGCTGTGTTTCGACAACTATGCGCCGCGCAAATCAACGCCGAGCGCGCTAGGCTGGACTGCACGGTTGCGCGCAGCGCGCAGCATCACGGGGCGGGTGCGCTCCAGCCAGCGGGCAAACACGATCAGCGGTGGGTGCGTGCGCTGACGCCAGCGGCGCAGACCCAGCACCCAGCGAACATGGCTACGCACAGAGCGCTTTTACTCCAGCGACTAGCCATCCGCCAAACACGAGCCTGACACGCCCTACTCGGTGGTAAGCGGCGGGGCGGGCAGGCCATCGATGCTGGTGGTGTTCTTCTCGCGCTGATAGGCGGCGATGCCGTCGGGGCCTTTCGCCTCGGCCCAGCGGATAAGGGTAGGGCGCTGCGCCACAAGGTCCATCAGCGGCACGGCGTAGCCACACGAGGTCTGGACGCGCTCGATCTCGGCGACGATGATCTGGCGGGTGCCGGGATAGGCGGGAAACTGCGCGCTGAGCGACGGCCACTGCGGCGCGTCTGGGATAACAGCGTGGCCGCGGCCGTAGAGGCGCAGAATCTTGGGCGGGTCAGCGAAGGCGCAGAACATCAGCGTGATGCGGCCATTCTCGGCGAGATGGGCGGCGGTCTCATTGCCGCTGCCGGTGAGATCGAGGTAGGCGACCGTGTGTGGATCGAGGATGCGCAGGCAGTCGAGGCCCTTGGGCGACAGATTAACGTGGCCGTGCGGATCGAGCGGGGCGCTGGCGACAAAAAACAGCGGCTGCTGACGAATAAAATCAGCTAGCTCGGCGGTGATCGCTGGATGAACCGTAGCCATGGGCAACTCCGTTGCTGGGGCGAGCGTCGAACGATACAGCACTACTTTAATCGAAAGCGCGGGGCAGCGTCAATGGGTTGCGACAAACAGCTACCCCGCAGCTAGGAGAGGGGCACCCTAGCTGCGGGGCGATACTGTCCAGGAGGCACAAGTTATGCGATGAAGTGAGTATAGCCTAGGCGCTGGCACGGCGTCCTTATGGCCAGCGTAGATCAACCTTATGGTGAGCTTAAGGCGCGCATGGCTGGCGATGGTTTAAGAATATACACTTTGCTAACACGGCACTGACGCAGTTCTAATGTCACTATGTTAAGCTAGAACCAGCAATCAAGGAGCGAGGGAGCCACTATGAATCTCAACAACTATACCGAAAAATCACGTGAGGCGATCTTTGAAGGCCAGAGCAGCGCCTCACGCTATGGACAGAGCGAAATTCTACCGGAGCATGTGCTGCTAGCGCTGCTTGACCAGAGCGACGGCGTGGTGCCACAGATTGTCAGCAAGCTTGGGCGCGACGTTGGCAACCTGCGCGCAGCGCTGATCGACGAAATTCAGCGGCTGCCCAGCGCCAGCGGCGCGCAGATGCAGCCAGGCGTGGGCCAGCGGCTCAACCAGGTAGCGCAGATCGCCGAAAACCGCGCCAAGGACATGGGCGACGAGTATGTCTCGACCGAGCATCTGCTGCTGGGCCTGGCCAGCGACCGGGTCAAAGGCGGCGCGCAGCGCGTGCTCAACGGCGCAGGCATCACGCCCGACAGCATCCTATCGGTGCTGACAGCTATTCGCGGCAACCAGCGCGTAGTGGATCAGAACCCCGAGGGCAAGTACCAGGCGCTCGAGAAGTACGGCCGCGACCTGACGCTGCTCGCACAGCGCGGCAAGCTCGACCCGGTGATCGGCCGCGACGAGGAGATTCGCCGCACGATCCAGGTGCTGGCGCGGCGCACGAAGAACAACCCGGTGCTGATCGGCGAGCCAGGCGTTGGTAAAACCGCCATCGTCGAGGGGCTAGCCGGGCGGATCGTGCGCGGCGACGTGCCCGAGGTGCTGCGTGACAAGAAGCTGGTCGCGCTTGACCTCGGCGCGCTCGTCGCGGGAGCCAAGTTCCGCGGCGAGTTCGAGGAGCGGCTGAAGGCCGTACTGCAGGAGGTCACCTCCGCCGAAGGCAAGGTCATCCTGTTTATCGACGAGCTGCACACCGTGGTGGGCGCAGGGGCGGCCGAGGGGTCGATGGATGCCTCGAACATGCTCAAGCCAGCGCTGGCACGTGGCGAGCTGCACACCATCGGCGCGACGACGCTTGACGAGTACCGCAAGTACATCGAGAAAGACGCGGCGCTTGAGCGGCGCTTCCAGCCGGTGATGGTTGGCGAGCCGAGTGTGGAGGACACCATCTCGATCCTGCGCGGCCTGAAGGAGCGCTATGAGACGCACCACAACGTGCGCATCACCGACAACGCCATCGTGGCCGCCGCGACGCTGTCGAACCGCTACATCACTGATCGCTTCCTGCCTGACAAGGCGATCGACCTGATCGATGAGGCCGCCGCCCGGCTGCGCATGGAGATCACCAGCGACCCGGCCGAGCTAGACGAGATCAAGCGCCGCCGCATGCAGCTGGAGATCGAGCGCGAGGCGCTGAAGCGCGAGAAAGACCCGGCCTCCAAGGAGCGCCTAGAGGTGCTCGAGCGTGAGCTGGCCAACCTGCGCGAGCAGCAGGCCGCCATGGACAGCCGCCTGCAGGGCGAGCGCGAGGTGATCAACACCATCGCTCAGCTCAAAGATCAGATCGACCAGACGCGCGTGCAGATCGAGCAGGCGCAGCGCCAGTACGACTACAACCGCGCCGCCGAGCTACAGTACGGCCAGCTCAACAGCCAAGAGCGCGAGCTAGTGCTGGCCGAGGAGCGCCTGCGCGACATGCAGAGCCGCGGCATGATCCTCAACGAAGAGGTCAGCGAGGAGGACATCGCCCAGGTGGTGGCCAAGTGGACCGGCATACCGGTCTCGAAGCTACTGGAGGGTGAGGTCGAGAAGCTGGTCAAGATGGAGGATCGCCTTCATGGCCGCGTGATCGGGCAGGACGAGGCGGTCGCAGCCGTGGCCAACGCGATTCGGCGCGCCCGGGCCGGCCTGCAGGACCCGAACCGCCCGCTCGGCTCGTTTCTGTTCCTTGGGCCAACCGGCGTTGGCAAAACCGAGCTAGCGCGTGCGCTGGCCGAGTTCATGTTCGACGATGAGAACGCCATGGTGCGCATTGACATGTCGGAGTACATGGAGCGGCACGCGGTGGCGCGGCTGATCGGCGCACCTCCCGGCTACGTCGGCTACGAGGAGGGCGGCCAGCTGACCGAGGCCGTGCGCCGCCGACCGTACAGCGTGGTGCTGTTCGACGAGATCGAGAAGGCGCACCCCGATGTGTTCAACACGCTGCTGCAGCTGCTCGACGACGGGCGGCTCACCGATGGCCAGGGCCGCGTGGTCGACTTCACCAACACGGTGGTGATCATGACCTCGAACATCGCCAGCAGCCGCATTCAGAACCTGGTTGGCGACGAAAAGGCACTGCGCGAGACAGTGATGGAAGAGCTGCGCGACGAGCTGCGGCCGGAGTTCCTTAACCGTATCGACGACGTGATCATCTTCAAGCCGCTAACGCAGGCCGAGATCGGCCAGATCGTTGAGATCCAGGTTGAGCGGCTGAGCCGCCGCCTTGGTGAGCGCAAGCTGAAGCTGGACCTGAGTGAGGCAGCGCGCCGCCACCTCGCCAACGTGGGCTATGATCCAACGTTTGGCGCACGCCCGCTGAAGCGCGCCATTCAGAACGAGCTGCTCAACCCGCTGGCGCTGGAGGTGCTCCAGGGCAAGTTCCCGGTCGGCAGCACCGTGCGCGTGGATGCACGCAACGGCCAGCTGACATTCGAAGCCGCCTAGGCGGCTCCTTCCTCCCCCGCGCAGCCTCGATGGGTCCATCGAGGCTGCGGCCGTTTAGCGGCCTGCGCTACATCGACCCTACGGTCGATCTAAAACACGGCCGTCCAGCTTGTTGCAGCTGGACGGCCGTGTGGTTGAGCTACTCGGTTGTACCAGTATCGAGTAGCAGTGACACTGGCACAACAACGGTCGTAGCACGATTTAAGCTATCGGAGACAGTCAGACTGGCCTTGTAGCTCGTGTTGGCAGGATAGACATGGCAAGGATTCTGGCTGGCTGACATCGTGCCGTCGTCGAACATCCACGTGTAGGAGTAGGGCGCAACACCCTCGATAACAGTGGATACAAAGCAGACCTTGCGCAACGCCACATCAACATAGGGTGCGCTTGCAGCTACCTGCAGCGCCGGGTTGATCAGAATCGGTGCGGTGGCGCGGGCGCTGCGGCCGCTGCTGTCGGTGATCGTTGCGGTCAGAGCATAGCCACCAGCAGCGGCATAGCGATGGCTGGCGCTAGCTGCAGTGGTCACGGAGCCATCGCCCCAGCTCCAGCTATAGCTCGCTGGCGTGCCAAAAAGCACTGTTGGCGTCGCCGTGGTGATCTCGCTGCGGGTATCGGGGCTAGAGGTGGCAAGACAGAGGTAAGTTGCATCTGAGGCGACGAGCGCAAAGGTGAGGGTGGTGCCAAAGTCGCTCAGGCTATAGCTGACGAGGCGCACCGAGGCAAAGCCGCTGATGTGGTACAGCGCATCGCTGCCAGCAACCACCACCGAGTCAAATGTGGGCACCACCAGCACCTCGCGCTGGCTGATCAACTGATAGACGGACGACCACACATCGGCACTGATCGCTGAGCGATTGAGCGTATCGCCTGGGCGCAGAATGTTATCGTGTGCAGCAAGTACCGGTAGCTCGTGGACGCCTTGGCTCAGTGTGCCACCCATCAGCAGCGCTAACACCAGCTGATCGGCTGACCACATAGTTGGGCGCGAGTCCCAGGCCAGGAAGTTGACATTGCTGGAGCGAACACCCAAGCGCAGCGTAAACATACTATCGGGGTAGAGCGTGGCGATCTCCTCAGGAGCGACGCTCGGATCAGGCAGCGGCACCAGCGCCGAGCTGCTCACAGTCGACTGGGGCAGCGCAATGGGATAGGTATGGCACCACGATGAGCCAGCGGGCAGCGGTGCCCAGGTAACCGTACTCGCTGCAGCAGACGTGATCGCGCCTGACGACAGGCTCATTCCAAGCAGACAGACCAGCAGAACAATCCGACTAAGCCGTGACAATATAGCCCTCCTCAAGTAAGTAGAACAAGGGTTGCTTTATTCCGGCCAGCCTCATCTTTGACAGCGCCAGCATGTACGCGCTGTTGATTATGAATGTTACAGCTGCGGCGGCTTCACCAGCTCAACACCATTGGCCTGTAGATAGCCGACGCCCCAGTCGAGCATGCTGTTGAGCACATGCTCCAAGCTGCGGCCCAGCGGTGTCAGCGAGTACTCAACCTTGGGCGGAACTTGGCGATAGACCTCGCGGTGCACCACGCCGGCCTCCTCTAGCTCACGCAGGTGCTGGGTGAGCATGCGCCGCGTGGCCTGCGGGATGCGCCGCTGTAGCTCGCCAAAGCGCAGCGTGCTCTCCAGCAGGTAGAACAGGATCAGCGGCTTCCACTTGCCGCCAATCACGGCGAGCGTGGCCTCGACTGGACAGCGATACGGCAGCTCCATCGCTTGCTCCTTTCCATAGTATCATTTTTGTACCAATGTATTGAAAAAGTGCGTACTTGTAATTATCGTCCCTACGCTCTAGCATACAAGCATAACAAACGTTTGTCACGGAGGAACCATGCACATCGATGTGTATCACGATCTGGCCTGCCCGTGGTGCCGCATAGGCAAGCGACAGCTCGCACTCGCGCTCGAGCAGTGGAGCGGGCCGTCGATCAGCGTGCGCTATCGCGCCTTTCTGCTCAACCCGAACCTGCCGCCGGAGGGCGCAGAGTTCCAGCCCTACATGCTGCAGAAAGGCGGCGGCAGGATACCGTTGGAACAGTTTTTTGCTGGCCCACGTGCAGCTGGCGCGACAGTCGGCCTCACCTTCAACTTTGAGCAGATCGCCACAGCGCCGCAGACGCTGCTGGCCCATCGCATGATCGCCCTCACGCCGCAGGCGCAGCAGGGCGCGCTCATCGACGCGATCTACAGCGCCTACTTCGAGCACGGGCACGACATCGGCAGCCTACCAGCGCTGCTCACCATCGCCGCCGAGCAGGGACTCGACACCCTGCGGCTGGAGCAGCAGCTGCGCGCCGATGGCGGCCTAGAGCAGGTGCGCGCCGAGGTCGATCACGCCTACCAGCTCGGCATCAGCGGCGTTCCGTTCTTTGTTGCCGCAGAGCGCTACGGGCTTAGCGGTGCCCAGCCGCCAGCTGTGCTGCGCCAGCTTTTCGAGCGCGCAAGCAGCGCCGCCTAGTGCGCTGCTGCGCGGCAGGAGCAACCTATGCGCTTAGCAATTTTTGGAGCCAGCGGCCGCACCGGCCAGCCGCTCGTGGAAAAGGCCATCGCCGCCGGACACCAGGTCACGGCACTCGTGCGCAACCCAGCCAAACTCACCGTCACCGATCCGCAGATCACGGTTATCACTGGCGATGCGCTTGACCCACAGGCTGTTGAGCAGACCATCGCCGACGCCGATGCGGTGATCAGCGTCGTCGGCCAAAGCAAAGGCGCGCCTGCCGATCTACAGACACGCATCACCAAGAATATTGTGGCGGCTATGGATCGCCACCACGTCAAGCGCCTGATCAGCCTGACCGGGGCGGGCGTAGCCGCGCCGCAAGATCGGCCAAAGCTGATCAACCACATCATCAAACTCGCGCTCAAGCTGTTCTCTGGCCAGGTGCTGCACGACGCCGAGCAGCACGCCGCTGTCATCCAGCAGAGTGACCTGGACTGGGTGATTGTGCGCGGCCCGGTGCTCACCAGCGATCCGCCCAAAGGCAGCTATCGTGTGGGCTGGGTTGGCGTCAACACCGCCAGTCGCATTACCCGCGCTGATCTGGCCGAGTTTCTGCTGCATGCGGTCAGCGACTCACGCTATCTGCGCCAGATGCCCATGGTGAGCAACTAGAGCAGGCGCAGATGCTCGGCTGTGACGGCTGTGCGCAGCGCCTGCGCCGTCGCACGATAGAACGAAACTGGGCGTGAGTCGACAGGATGGTGCAGGGCATCTGCGAGCGTCACTGCGAGCTGGGTGAGCGGCACGCCATCGCTCACGCCGATCAAGGCCCAGTCGTAGAGCGCGGCGCGAATAGGCGGCAGAAACTCTGGCGGCAGGCGCGCGCTGTCAACGGCGCTGGTCAACGTCACAGCAGCCAGCGCCGTCGGCGCAATCTGCAGCGTCAGCTGCGCAAAGTCGGCAGGGCAGCGGGTCTGCACCACATAGCGGCCAACGAGACTCAGCGGCGCGCGCAGGATGGCCCACTGCAATGCACGCCGCTGCCAGCGCTGACGTCCTAGCGCAGCATCAACGGCGCTGCACACATTGACAAGCTGTGGCGCTGGCCCGGCGAGCACCAGCAGTGGCGCATGGCGCGAGGTGCACACCAGCAGTGGCATGTGATTATGAAGCCACTGGCGCACATCAGCCGCAGCAGGCGTCGCCAGCACAGCGGTCGTCCAGGTAACTGGCAGTTTTAGCTCGTGCATCAGTATCTCCTTAGTAGCTTAGCGGTAAAAATAGGTGCGGAAATGCATCAAAGCACAAGTACACAGCAAACAGAAGTGCTTGTGCGGGCTGACTGGAGCGCGGACAAGCAGACGGCGCAGCAGGCCACGATTGCAGACCGCTTGCTGGTCG
Organism: Herpetosiphonaceae bacterium; assembly: GCA_013538855.1. Classification (GTDB taxonomy): domain Bacteria; phylum Chloroflexota; class Chloroflexia; order Chloroflexales; family Herpetosiphonaceae; genus OHK22. The sequence goes on along the minus strand of JABXJS010000052.1, from coordinate 1,013 downwards.
AATACGATTTCTGTGGTACGATCCAAGCCGTAGTATCACACAAGGAGATGGTATGCCAACACTCGCAGAAGAGCTGCACGATTTGGAGCAGGCGGTCGATGGCCTGCTGGTGATGAGCGAGACCGACGCGCCGCTGCTGCCGTTTGTCTGGCCCGCTGGGCTCCCCTTCACCACCAGCGCAATCATCGCCGCCAGCAGCGATATGGACCTCAGCAGCGAGACGCTCGCGCTCGGCGACTTTTTCGCGCCCATGACCGCCGAGCAAGACTGGTATGGCGAGGAGGAGCTAGCCACCGCTGCCCGCTTTCAGGCGCTCCAGTCCTGGCTTGCGGAGCACCTGGAGAACGTGCAGGTCTACCGCATCGGCGGCCCGGACATTCAGGTGTACATCGGCGGCACCGACCCTAACGGCCGCGTCATCGGGCTAACGACGCACCAAGTTGAAACCTAGGCGATCGGTTGCTTGGGCACACGCTCGACGATGTAAGCGTGTGCCCAATTTTTTAGCGCCTCGGCGCAGCGCTGCCCAGCGACCTGGAGCAAACCACCCGCAGCTTCGCTACACCACCGATCAACGATTGACGGGTACCCAGTAGGGGCGCCACCAGCGCCGACACCACCCAGAAAGTCCCCGGCGGCTGAGCCGTGCCAACACACCACCAACGACTCTGCATCAACAGTCTGCCTGAGCAATGAGCAGCTCTGCGGACTTGGCCATACAACAGCCTTGCGTATCTGCGCGCTCGGCGTAGCTCTCGGCGCGCAAGGGCACAGCGTTATGGAACAATAGAGCAGCGTGCACATGTTCAGCCTCGGCGCGGCGTGGGCCGGCGCTGGTGCGCAAACAACCGCTCACCGGTGGGGCCTTGTGAGCTGCGGGTGGTGCCCACGACGCTGCGGTGGGGCCTCGGCAGCGCCGTTGGTGAACGAACAGCAGCGTGCACATGTTCAGCCTCGGCGCGGCGTGGGCCGGCGCTGGTGCGCAAACAACCGCTCACCGGTGGGGCCTTGTG
>JABXJS010000051.1 GCA_013538855.1 Herpetosiphonaceae bacterium | reverse complement strand
CACGCCACGGCCATACCCGACGGCCTACCCGACGTGGACGCCACCGCCGACGCGCACGCCACGGCCATATCCGACGGCCTACCCGACGTGGACGCCGCCGCCGACACGCACGCCACGGCCATACCCGACGGCCTATCCGCTGCCCTACCCGTACCCGACGCGCACACCGCGCCCGTACCCGACGCCATACCCGACGTGGTGGCCGCCAACTCCGGTTATACTACCAACGGTGACGCCGCGGCCATATCCGACGTCGCCAACACCAACACCAGGCTCCGAGTCTGGACTGACCAATACACCTGTGCCGCCGCCACCAACGCGCACAGCGACAGCAGTGCCGCCGCCAACGCCCACAGCGGTGCCAGCGCCGACAAGCGCGCCGACTGAGCCGCCTGGCACGGCGACACCTTAAATACTGGTGATGCCGACTTCACCACCACAACCATCGTGTTGGGCCTTGGATCGCTTCCTGGCCCACGTTCCGCCGTCGGCTGACGCGCTCTGCCCTACTGGATGCGTCCATGGGCCAGGGCGCACTAGTGCGTGAACGAGGTAGTGCGAGTGAAAACCATGTCAATAAACCTTTTCTCGTCCGGTCAGGCTGAGAATGCACACTATCTGGTAGGTGAATGGTTCGACGCCTACCACAGCGAGCTTTATCGCTACATCACCCGCCTAACAGGTGACCCAGAGACGGCCCACGATCTTCTGCAGGAAACCTTTATTCGGGCGATGTCGGCCCTTAAGCGGCAGGAGCCGCCATCGATACCGCTGGCATGGTTGTACCGGATTGCCTCAAATGTCACGTGGACCGCACTGAAGCGCGCTAACCGCTGGCGCTGGCTGCCATTCAACGAGGAACCAGCCACCAACTCATTCGAGCATAACGTTGTGGTTGCGGCGACGGTGCGTCAGGCGCTAGCACGCCTCAAACCCCAAGACGCGGAACTGCTCTTGCTCTACGAGTATGTTGGCCTGAGCTGCGGCGATATTGCCCAGCTCACCGGTGATGAGGTCGGCACCGTTCGTGTGCGCTTATACCGCGCCCGTGAGCGCTTCCGCAATGTGTACCAAGGCGAGGAACGCCATGAAGTGTAGTCAAATCAAGCCACTACTGGCAACGCGGCGTGATCTCGATCCCGAGCAGGAGGCACTGGTTGCAGCGCACCTGCAAGAGTGTGCGGAGTGCCGAGCGTTCTACAGCGCCGAGCAGCAGCTATCGACGCTGCTCCAAACGGCCTTGCCGCTCAACCCAGCGCTGGAGCCAAATCCAGCACGCATCCGTGAGATCGAGCGGCGCTTGTTTGCCAAGCCGCAGCGGCGCGTGTTTGCGCTAACGCCGCTGCTATCGTATGCCCTGGGCTTCTGCATCGTGATGCTGGGCATTGCTGCCGCCTGGTTCTCGGTGCAGACGGGCAAGCGTCCTCTAACTGCAACATCAACCGTTGTGACGCAGCCTAGCCCGATCCTTACTGTAACCACCCCGACGCCAACGCCTGAGCTGGTCGATCAGGTGCTGACGCCGATTACGATAACGGCCACGCCGCTCGGCGATACCGTGGTGGACAGCGTCATTGTGCCACCGCCACAGCCTACGGCACTGCCACCGCAGCCGCCACGCACCGCTGTGCCAACAGCGGTGCCGCCGCAGCCAACAGCGGTGCCGCCGCAGCCAACAGCGACTGTGCGCGTGGCTCCAACCAGCCTGCCAACGGAGACGCCGCCGCCAACGGCGACGCCGGTGCCTAGCGATCCGCCGTCTGGGACGGTGGGCCCCGTGGCCTCGCCGCCGCCAGTGGCTAGCCCCACCCTGCCGCCGACAGCGACGCCGGTGACGCCAACCGCCACTATGCCACCGCTTACGCCAACGAATACGCCGCAACCGTATCCGTATCCGACGAGTCCACCTGGCTCGCCCTATCCCTATCCCTACCCAACCTCACCGCCAACGGTGACACCAACGGCGACGAGCGCCCCGTCGGTCACAGCGACGCCTGTGCCGACGGCGGCTCCCTCGTCAACGCCGCCTGTCTCATCTACACCGGCTCCCTCTCCTACGCAGTTTAGCGCTACGGCGACACCGCTGCCACCAGCGACGGTAACGCTGCCGCCTGTGGTAACCGCAACGCCCTAGGTACGCCTGTCGCTTCAGCAGTTTGCTAACGCCTGTGTCGGCACCCTTGCCCACAGGCGTTGTTGTTGGCTGTCGGTGCGCCTGTAGTACTTTGGCCCTAGATGTGCAACAGACATCCTGTGTACTATTACCGCTCGTAGGTGATTGTTGTCGCCACAAGGCGACTGCTATACTGCCTGCGTCCATTGTTGATACTTAATTGCTCTCTGTTGAAAGGAGGCTGCATGCGGCGTATCCGCACTGTGGTTTGGCTCGGACTGATTGCTCTTTTTGCTGTGTTGATCTCTAGTTCTACGTATGTTGATGCTTCGCCAACCACGAATCTTGTCGTTTGGCAGGAGATGAGCGCACCGCCGGTTATGCGCTTGGAGTCGCAGGGCGGCGTGATCGATGACAAGCTGTATGTGTTCGCCGGGTTCTACAACGATCAGTACCAGGCCACCACCCGCGCCGATGTCTACGATCCGGCCACCGATACCTGGTCGCGCATCGCCGATGCTCCGCAGCCGCTGACGCACGCCCCGACGGTGATCAGCGGCACACAGGCGCTGATGATCGGCGGCTATCTCGGCAATAACCCCGGCGGCAGCAACGCCGCTGTCTGGCGCTACGACTCAACGACCAACACCTGGCACGCTGGCCCCAGCCTGCCCGACGACCGCGGCGGCCAGGGCGCGGCCATCGTCGATGGCAAGCTGCACGTCTACGGCGGCGCGACGCGTACCCAAGGCAGCCCGGCCGCCTTTGACTACGGCACCCACTGGGTGCTCGACCTGCACAACCCCACCGCCTGGATCACAACCACAAGCATGCCGGTGCCGCGCAATCACCTCGGCAGCGCTGTGCTCAATGGCATGCCCTACGCCCTCGGCGGCCAGTTTCAGGATCAGGAGCTGGATACCAATCAGGATGTCGTGCAGCGCTACAATCTGAGCACGCAAAGCTGGGAGACGCTGGCCCCCCTGCCAGTTGGCCGCAGCCATATCTCGGCGTCGGTGCTGCCGCTCCACGGTCGCCTGCTGGTCCTCGGCGGCTCGACCAACGGCGGCGGCTTTGGCGACCCATCGGCGGCTGTCTATCTCTATGATCCACTCACTGATGTGTGGATGGAGCTGAATCCGCTGCCTGAGTCCCACAAAACCCCGGTCGCCGGCGTGCTCAGCGATGGCCGTGTGGTCGTCACCGCCGCCCAGAAAACGTGGATGGCTTCGTTTAATGACACGTGGGAGTATCAGACCAACCTGCCCGTTGCGCTTGGCGAGGTCGCCGGCGGCATTATCGGCAACCGGCTCTATCTTGTCGGCGAGGGCAGCAGCGCCACCTTCGCCTATAATCTCTCCGATCAGAGCTGGACCACCGTTGCCACACGCCCATTCGCTGGCCACCACCACGCCGCCGAGGTGATCGATGGTCGCCTCTACTTGTTTGGCGGCCTGCACAGCGGCAGCGAGGGCAAGGTGCAGATCTACGACCCACAGACTGGCTCATGGTCGCTCGGCGCAGATATGCCGTTCGCCGCTGGCTCCAGCAGCACAGCCCTGATCAATGGCCAGGTGTATCTCGCTGGCGGCATCGTCGGCTCGACGACGACAAGCCAGGTGGCGCGCTATAATCCGCAGACCGATAGCTGGACGCTGCTAAGCTCGATGCCCGCCGGTCGCAACCACGCCGCCGCAGCCACCGACGGCCAGCGCCTCTTTGTGTTTGGCGGCCGCGATGGCGGCAATGTGGTCTCCAATGGCTTCGATACTGTGCAGATCTACGATCCAGCCACGGACTCTTGGCGCTCGAGCGCTACCGACGCCAGCATCGCCCCGCTGCCGATTGGTCGTGGCGGCACTGGCAAGGCCATCTATCTTGATGGGCTGTTCTATGTGCTCGGCGGCGAGACTGCCGACGGGCCGGGCGCGGTCGGCGGCAATGTTTACAACCGCGTCGATATCTACGATCCGGTTGGCAACCGCTGGGCGCAAGGGTCGCCGATGCCCACCGCGCGCCACGGCATCTTCCCACTGCTAATTGGCGGACGCATCCATGTGGTCGCCGGTGGCTACCAGGCGGGCTTCTCGGGCACCACGACATTTGAGATCTACAATCCGCCCTGGTCGTTCCCTGCGCCGAATCTGGAGCCAGCGGGCACGCTCCGCATCAATGCCGGCGGCCCAGCCATCACCACCGGCAGCGGCGTCCAGTGGCAGGCCGACACCTTCTACCAGGGCGGCGGCACCTTCGCCAGCGACGCCAACCAGCCGATCAGCGGCACCATTCACGATCCCATCTATCGCACCGAGCGCAATAGCGCCAACGGTGTCCTGAGCTACACCATCCCGCTGTCGCAGTCCCAGACCTACACGGTGCGCCTACACTTCGCCGAGATCTACTGGGGCGCGCCCAACGCTGGCCCCGGCGGCGCTGGCCAGCGTGTGTTCAGTATCAACCTAGAGGGCGGTCCCGTCGAAGTAGCGAACTACGATATCTATGCGGCGGTCGGCGCTGTCACCGCCGATGTGCTCACCTTCAATGTGCCGGTCACCGATGGCGCGCTCAACATCGAGCTGGCCGCCAGCGTCGATCAGCCTAAGCTCTCGGCCATCGAGGTGATCCCGACCACCAGCGATAGCGCCATCACCCCGACGCCGTCGCCGACCAGCACGCCAACCAGCACCGCGACGCCAACGTCAACGAGCACACCGACCAGCACGGCGACCGCGACGCCAACGTCAACGAGCACGGCGACCGCGACGCCGACGTCAACGAGCACACCGACCAGCACGGCGACCGCGACACCGACGTCAACGCGCACACCGACCAGCACGGCGACCGCGACGCCGCCGACAAGCACCGCGACGCCGCCAACGCCAACGCGCACGCCGTCGCCGCTACCGTGGCGCTTCTATCTGCCGCTGCTGCGCTAAGCGCTGTGTCCGCTGCGGTGGTCCTCCTGCGTCTCGCACACGTAGGTGTGTGCGCGGTGGGTTACCGCAGCGCCAGCGGCAATGCCGCCCCGCTGTTGCCGTCGCCCGCCGTGCGCCGAGCGCAGACCTGACACTGGCGCACGCATAGCGGCGAGAATCACGCGCT
>JABXJS010000050.1 GCA_013538855.1 Herpetosiphonaceae bacterium | reverse complement strand
CGGTTCCTTTCTTGGTTGGCACCACAAAGGATACCGCACGATTCGGCCGCCACACCGTTTACCCTGGCCCCAGGGAGTCCTGTGATCTACTGAGTATACAAGTTATTGACGTAATTCCCCATAGTGCGATAGTACCAAATTTTTTCTTAATCGTTTGTCCAGCGCTTAAGGGGCGGCGGGAATCCAGCGCCCGCCGGTCCACTGCACCCCCAGGGCGCGGCCATCGTTCGGTGGCGTTGGGTACTCGTTGACGTAGGCATTTGGCACCCATGTGCGGCTTGGCAAGCTGACCTGCCAGGCTCCGCCGCTAGCAGGCAAAGGCGGCAACTGCCACCGGTATGCCTGCGGCTGCTGGCTAGCGACACTCTGACAGGGAAGGTTAAGCGTTGTTTGGTTAAGCGCGATCAGCTGTGGACAAATCGCTACTGGCTGGGAGGTCAGTGAGGGCGGCAGCGCGCTGCCTAACCCCAGCTCAAGCTCCAAGGTTGATGAAACCGCACGCGGCGGAAGGATCAGCGCGGCGGCTCCATCAGTCCAGGCATACTGCTGGCCTAAGCGATCTGTCTCGGGCGGGTAGAAGCCGCGCAGCTGCCAGCGATAGTCGGTCAGCGCCAGCTCAACCGGCGCTTGGCTGAGCTGCGGCGCGGCTGGCTCTAGCGCATAAAGCCGATAGTTAAAATGAATCCAGCCATAGGTGAAAGGCTTTTGATTTTGGAGCTGCTGCCACTCTGGCAGGTCCATCTCGAATAGTCCGCGATCCACCGGCTCCCAGCCAGGGAAGTTCAGCACACCGCCGTTCGAGCCAAGCAGCAGATAGACTGGCCGTCCCTCAGTCTCCCAGCGCTCAATCTGCGCTGCTAGCAGGTCGCGATAGAGCAGCGGATTGGGGCTGTAGGCCACCAGCACATCGCGGTTAAAGGTATAGCGCAGCGGCGTAGCTACATTGGAGGGTGCATCGCGATCACCGCCGCGCATAATCACGACAGCGTTTGGCTCAATCTGGTCGGCAAACGCCGCTAGTGTGTCGAGCGCCCCGGCATACTCGACGTGGCGCACAGCGCGCCAGCCAGTGCCGACCAAAAACAGCAGCAGCAGCGCAAGTGATCCAGCACCAACAAGCTGAAGCCAGCGACGACGGGCGGTGAGCCAGGCGCTCACAAGCCAGGCGCTGCCAAGCGTAAAGGCTGGCAGCGCGCCAGATAAGAAGCGCCGGGCAATGTAAATGTAGGTCTGCTCGGCCGTGCCGTAGGTGTCGCGGATATAAAAGCCGCCATAGGCCACAGCGATCAGCAGCACCAGCGCCGAGCGCCGATTGAGATCACGGGCGATCCAGCCGACCAGCCCTGCGCCGCCCAGCAGCACACCGAGCGGCGAGAGGTACCAGCCAAGCCGCACCAGATTAGCCAGCACAACCACGCGCTGCTGCTGCTCGTTGGGGGCATCAGCGGGCAGCGGGATGGGCGCACCGATGAAGCTCTCCCACACACTCCGATGCGCCCATGGCTGAGTCACCACGGCCCAGGAGAGGATTTGCGGACGAATAGCGTACGCGTAGAAGATCAGCACGCCGATGCAGAGGCTTAACCCAAGCGCTGTCCATCTAAACCAACGCTGCCCCCAGGTCTCTAGCTGCCGCAGCAGCCTAGGCCAGCGCCATAACGCCCACAAACCACCAAGCAGCAGACCAAGCGCGGCGATCTCCAGCAGGAGGCGTGGCTGATTGAAGTAGATCGCGTGCGCGCGATTGTTGGTGCGCCAGACCTCCTGCAGCTTCGGTGTGTAGAAATAAATGGCGATGCGCGACACCAGCGCCGAGGTATCTTGCAGCTTGGCAAAGGCGGTGTCGAAAAAGTAAGCGCGTGAGATCAGAATAATGTGCGCCACACCTTGCGCCAGCATCGCCAGCAGCATCAGCGCGAGTGCGGTGTAGCCCCGCTGCCAGCGATGGCTTATCCAGACCCACAGCAGCAGCAGCAAGTATGGCCCAACGCCCCAAAAAAAATCGATGCGCGTAAGCACCAGCTGGCCAATGGACAGCCCGATCAGACCGCCGAAGAGCACATCGCTGCGGCGGCTGCGTGCAGATGCGGGCAGGCCAAGCCATGTAGCCCACAGCGCTAGCCCAGTCCAGAGCAGCATTTGCGCATTAATATCAGATGTTGTGTAGCGGCTAAACCAGATTTGCAGCGTGTTGAAGGCGAGCAACAGCAGCGCCGTCAGCCCAGCGAGCCGACCTCGCCGCCCTGGCAACAGCTGCCGAGCGGTCAGTGCAATGCCCCACACAGCCAGCAGGCCCAGCAGACCAGTGGCCAACAAACCGCCATGCAGACCAAACAGGCTTGTCCAGAGAGCAATCCAGGCTGGGTACAGATGAAAGAACTGCGGCACAACGCGCCCTTGGCTCGCCTCGCCCTCATTAATAAAGAAGCCCGACTGGGTGAAGCGCGTGGCAATAAAGCGCTCCTTGCCCTGATTGCCAAGAAAATTCGAGTAGACCTGCTCGGCTGGCTCGCGGATAGCTGGATCGGGGCTAGCGAGCGCTGCGCCGATCTCGGCGATCAGTGGCTCGTGCTGCACAATGCCGCCAGTGCGGGCGATCGCATAGCCGGTATTGGGATACACGCCGGCGTCGCGGCCGCCAAGCACGGTTTCGAACGGCCGTGATACACACAACGCAAACAGGACCAAGATCGCGCCATACGCCCACAGCTCCCAGCGCGGCTGTGGCTCTGGATGGATGGTAGCCAGGCCCCAGCGCTGGCCGACAGCTAGCGCGACAGCACAGCACAGCAGCGTCAGGACCACCATTGTGGGCAGCGCAAACCAGCCTAGCTCGGCCAGCGTTAGGGCCAGCCAGCCAGACCAGATCGTGCTGGCGGCAACACAGACATAGGTTTGCTTGAGTACGTCGGTTGAGCGCAGCGCCACACGCACCCAGAGATAGCCAGGCAGATACAGAAACACAGGCAGCAGCAGCAACCCCAACACCAGACGCATAGCATAACCTCATCAGACAAGCAATCAGTACCGCGAGGGATTATAGCATCTCCGCTTAAAGCTTATGCTGATTTGACGCCTGCTTAATTATGACATAACGCTCAAACTCTACAGTGCTGCTTAGGGCAACGGTTTCGGCCCTAAACTTGCTCACGCTATTTGCGCTAAATGTTAAGGATGGTGGACATGCTTAACGTAGGACAGGAGCTAGCAATGGTGCCAGCAAATAATGATACCGTGCATCCACGCCTGCACAACATCCAAGAGCGTCTGCGGAGTGGATGGTGGATTGAGACACCGGTGCTCGGCCGCGATGCCTACCGCTCGCCAAGCGGCGCTGTGCGCACGGTGGAGTTTATCCTCTGCTACGCCGACACGCGCCAGGTGATCGCCGTGCCAGATGGCCAAGCGGTGCGCGAGTTCCTTCAGCACCGGGGGCTGAGCGTCGTCGAGCTGTAAGCATTACACATGACTTCTCCGTAGCAACCAGTAGCATCTAGCCCACACGACGCAACACACGAGCCTTCGCAGCCCATCATCTGATCCGTGACATTTAACACAAACTTAACATGGGTATCACGCCCAATTAAAAGCGGCGCGATACAATTTTTACTGTGCAGCGAAATTCGTCGCTGGAAACAGATGTTTACGGAGGATATCCATGCGCAAGGTACTCAGCGCAGTGCTGATGATGGTTATGGTGATGAGTCTGCTAGCCGCCTGTGGCAGCGAGACCGCAACCAACACCCCTGCCACTGGTGGCAACACATCCCAGACTGAGCCAACGACCGAGCCGACCAAAGCCGAGCCAGCCGCCGAGCCAACCAAGGCTGCGACAACTGGCTCAGCCGAGGCGCTGGCCGCCGCTAACCCGGACACCAGCGTGACCGCCGAACTGGAAGGCTCGGGCGCTAGCTTCCCCGCCAAGATCTACCAGAAATGGGTTGAAGGGTACAAGAGCGTCGCTCCAGGTGTGACGATCAACTATCAGAACGTTGGCTCGGGCCAGGGCGTCAAGGATTTCACCGATGGCATCACCGACTTCGGTGCTAGCGACGCCTTCCTGTCCGACGAGGAGCTGAGCAAAGTTCCCGACGCGCTGCACATCCCGATGGTTGCCGGTGCGGTTGTGGCGACCTACAACCTGCCCGATGTTGACAAATTGCAGTTCAGCCCTGACACTTTGGCTAACATCTTCTTGGGCAACATCACCAGCTGGAATGATGCGGCTATCGCTGCCGATAATCCGGGCGTGACGCTGCCCGACACCCCGATCACCGTTGTGTATCGCGCCGACGGCTCGGGCACCAACAGCATCTTTACCACGTACCTAAGCTCGGTTAGCCCCGAGTTCAAAGAAAAAGTTGGGGCTGGCAAGTCGGTCGAGTGGCCGGTTGGTCAGGGTGAGCAGAAGAACGATGGCGTTGCCAAGGCTGTTTCGAGCACCGAGGGCGCAATTGGCTATGTCGAGCTGATCTACGCGCTGGGCAACAAGCTGCCAGCTCCGGCGATCAAAAACGCCGCCGGCAAGTACGTTGAGCCAAGCCTCGACACGGTGTCCGCCACCGCCGAGGGCTTCCTGAGCGAGCTGCCCGACGATCTGCGCATCGATATCGTCAATCCGCCGGAAGGTGACAACGCCTACCCAATCTCTGGCTTCACCTGGATCCTGGTGCACCAGAACATGAAGGATGAGGCCAAAGCCAAGGCGCTGACCGACTTCCTGTACTGGGCGCTGGCCGATGGCGATGAAGCCGCCAAGTCCTTGGGCTTCGCGCCGCTGCCGACCGCCGTCAAGCAGAAAGCGGTAGAGAAGCTTGAGATGGTCACTGTTGATGGCAAACAGGTTTTCACCCGCCCATAGCGGCACACACCCGTAGATTTGCGGCAGGGGACGCTCTTGAATGAGCGCCCCCTGCTGCCATATCTTCCACCCGAGGAGGAACGCGATGGCCCAGTTTCGAATTGCAGAACAGACCACCTGGATCAGACGCCTCAAGCAAAAAACCCAGCATGGTGACTCGGTCTTTCGTCTGCTCACGCTAGCGTTTGCTGGCGTGGTCATCGGCTTGGTCGTAATGATCGGCTTGGTGATTTGGAACGGCTCAGCCGAAGCACGTCAGTATGTTGGGTTTGACTTCTTGTTTGTTGATGCATGGAATCCGGTCCAAGGGCGCGAGGAGTTTGGGGCGCTGGCGGCTGTCTACGGCACGCTTATGACCTCGCTGATCGCGCTCGTTCTGGCTGGGCCGATCGGCGTTTTTGTAGGGGTATTTTTGGCGGAGCTATGCCCGCTACAGCTGCGCACGCCGCTCTCGTTTTTAGTCGAGCTGCTGGCGGCTATTCCGAGCGTGATCTACGGCCTGTGGGGCGCGCTAGTGCTTGGGCCATTCTTGCTCGATACGATCAACAAACCGCTGGCCGAGCGCTTTGGCTCGTCACTCCAGTTTTTAGCCGATCCAAAGCCGAAAAACTTGCTTGTGGCCGGCATCATCCTCGGCATTATGATCCTGCCGACAATCGCCTCGATCACCCGCGATGTGCTCACGGTTGTGCCCAATCACCAGCGCGAAGCGATGCTGGCGCTCGGCGCAACCCGCTGGGAGACGATCTGGAAGTCGGTGCTGCCCTACTCCAAGGCGGGCATCATCGGCGGTGTGATGCTGGGTCTGGGCCGTGCGCTTGGCGAGACGCTGGCGGCGACCATGGTGATTGGCAACCGCATGGCGATTAGCTCGCCGGTCAAGCCAGCGCAGACGGCGGCGTCGCTGATTGCGAATCAGCTGCCCAACGCCAACAGCGATTTGCACGGAAGTGCGCTAATCTTGGTTGCGCTGGTGCTATTTGGCATCACGCTGCTGCTGAATGCCATCGCACGGCTGTTGGTTTGGCGCGTGAGCCGGGGTCCGGCAGGAGCGATCCACTAATGAAAACACTCAACATGGCCCGCTACCGGCGGCGCAAGCTGGTTGACCGCATTATGCGCAGCATGACGGTTGTCGCCACACTGCTCGCGCTCATCCCGCTGTTTTTGATCTTGGGCTACATCGTCATCCAAGGCGCAAGCGCCATCTCATGGCACTTTCTCTCGACAGACTACAAGGTGCCGGAGCTTTCGCTGGACGGCTCGGCCTCCGATGTGGGCGGCATCCGCTATGCGATCATCGGTACGCTGCTGATCGCTGGGACCGCTACCCTGATTGCGCTGCCAATCGGACTGCTGGCGGGCATCTATCTTTCGGAATATGGCAAAGGGCGCTTCGCCTCGTTTGTGCGCTTCGCCACCGACGTGCTCAGCGGCTCGCCGTCGATCATCGCTGGTGTGGTCGTCTATATTGTGCTGGTTAAGACGACCAAAGAAAAATATGCGTTCTATGGCTCGGTCGCGCTGGCCTTGCTGATGATCCCGATTATTGTGCGCACCACCGAGGAAATTTTGAAGCTGGTGCCGCAGACGGTGCGCGAGGCCGCGGTGGCGCTGGGCGTGCCGCAGTGGAAGGCGATCCTGACCGTGGTGCTACCGGCGGCGACCGGCGGCATTCTCACTGGCATTATGCTTGCCTTTGCCCGTGCGGCTGGCGAGACAGCGCCGCTGATCGTAACCGTCTTTGTGTCCAACAGCGTCGAGTACAATGTCTTTGGCTCCATGGGCAGCCTGCCGATGTACATTTATCGCACGCTCGACGAGCTGACAAGCCCAGAGCAGTACAAGGTGCTGTGGGGCGCGGCATTTGTGCTGACGGCACTCGTCTTGGTTGTCAATATTCTGGTGCGTGTGGCGACACGCCGACGAGTTTAGGAGCACAGCAATGGCGATGACAGAAGCAAGCGTAAGTGCGCAGCCAGAAGCCGCGAAAACTGGCAGCCAGCTGGAGATCAAAAACCTCAACGCCTACTATGGCCCCAAGCTCGCCGTGCGCGATGTGACCATGACGATCCATCCAAACGAGATCACCGCGCTGATTGGGCCGTCGGGCTGTGGCAAATCAACGCTGCTGCGCTGTCTCAACCGTATGCACGAGGCAATCTTGGGCGCACGCGCCGAGGGCACCGTGCTGCTCGACGGTGAAGATATCTACGCGCAGGATATTGATGCGACGCTGGTGCGGCGGCGGGTTGGCATGGTCTTTCAGCTCCCGACTCCATTACGCACGCGCTCGGTGTATGAGAATATTGCGATTGGGCTACGGCTTGGTGGCATCAAGAACAAGCGCACGCTTGACGAGATCGTCGAGCGCTCGCTGCGCCAGGCGGCGCTGTGGGATGAGGTCAAAGATAAGCTCCAGCAGTCGGGGCTTGCGCTGTCGGGCGGGCAGCAGCAGCGCCTGTGTATCGCACGCGCGATTGCGATTGAGCCAGATGTGCTGCTGATGGATGAGCCATGCTCGGCGCTTGACCCAGTCGCAACCTTCCGCATTGAAGAGCTGATGATCGAACTAAAAAAGCAGTTTACAATAGTGATTGTTACACACAATATGCAACAAGCGGCCCGTGTATCGGATCGAACGGGCGTGTTTATGGTCGAGCGCCATGATGAGAAGTCAGTTGGCGAGCTTGTGGAGTATGCGCCAACTGGGCAGATCTTTACCACCCCCCAAGATCACCGGACCGAAGAGTACATTACTGGTCGTGTTGGCTAATCTGGAGCACACGACTACAAGGAGTTTGTGATGAGCGATGTGATCGCCAAGCGTCAAACCGCCGAGGTTGCGAGCACTCCGCGCGTTGGAGTAACCGTGCAAACAGCAAATCAGGCTGCCGATGCCTTGGGCCATAAAATGCAGGTCGAAGATTTCTCACTCTACTATGGCGCATTCAAGGCTATCAGCGGCATCAACTTGCAGATTGTGGAGGGGCGGATTACGGCCTTTATTGGCCCATCCGGCTGTGGTAAATCGACGCTGCTGCGCTCGCTCAATCGCATGAACGATCTCATCCCTTCGGTGCGCACAGACGGGCGCGTGCTGCTTGATAGTACCAACATCTATGATCCACGCGTCGATGTGGTGGAGCTGCGCCGCCACGTTGGCATGGTCTTTCAGCGCCCCAATCCCTTTCCTAAGTCGATTTTCGACAATGTCGCCTTCGGCCTGCGCCGCCTGAAGCTAAGCAAAAGCGAGCTTGAGGACCGGGTGCAGGAGAGTCTGCGGCGCGCCGCGCTGTGGGATGATGTCAAAGATCGGCTGAAGACGCCAGCAACGGGCCTCTCCGGCGGGCAGCAGCAGCGCCTGTGCATTGCCCGCGCGATCGCGCCTGAGCCAGAGGTTGTGCTGATGGACGAGCCATGCTCGGCGCTCGACCCGATCAGCACGCTGAAGATCGAAGAGCTCATGATGGATCTGCGCGGACGCTACACCATCGTGATCGTGACCCATAACATGCAGCAGGCCGCGCGCGCCTCGGACTACACCGCGTTCTTCATGATGAACGAGCAGCGCTCTGGTGAGATGGTTGAGTACGGGCCAACGGGAACAATCTTCACCAACCCGCAGGACAAGCGCACCGAAGATTACATCACCGGTCGGTTCGGTTAGGAGCAAAGGTGCGAGAGCATTATCGGCATGTACTGGCCGACCTAGAGAGCGAGCTAGCGCAGCTTGGCACAGATGTGCAGAGCGCCGTGCACGCCGCGCTCTGGGCCTTAGAGCACGAGTCGCTGGGCTTTGCCAAGCAGGTGATCACCAACGACTCGCTGATTGACCAGCGCCGCTATGCGCTAGAGCGCTCGGCGTTGGACTTGATTGCGCGGCAGCAGCCGCTGGCACGCGACCTGCGCCTGGTCAGCACCATTTTGAGTCTCGCCTCGGAGCTAGAGCGCATCGGCGACTATGCTGAGGGCATCGCCGAGCTGGTGCTGCGCTGTGCGAGCTTGCCGCCCCTGATTCTGCCCGAGCAGATCGCAGCAATGGCCACACAGTCACAGGCCATGCTCAAAGCAGCGCTCAGCGCGCTGCATCAGCGCGACGCACAGGCGCTTGAGCGGCTTGAGGCCGACGATAACGTTGTTGATGACCTGTATAGAACTATGACCGCCTGGGCTTTCACCACCATGCGCGAGCAGCCTGCTGTGCTAGAGCGCGCCACCTACTACTTGTGGGTCGCCCATAATCTTGAGCGTATCGCCGATCGCACGATCAACATCGCCGAGGGCGCTGTCTTTATATCGACAGGAACCGTAGATTAGGCTCGCCTAGCATCCATACCACCTTGGTACACTTTCTGCGGAGAGAGTACTAGAGGCGCTTAGACTTCCGGGTAGGTTGACAATAAAGACACGTTTTTGCTATACTACAACCCTACGTCCGGTCGTTAGATACGGGGGAGCTATGGATCTAACACTGGTTGATGACTTGATCGACCATCCTAAAATTATCGAGATGCGCGATCACCTCCATCACGGTATTTCCAAGTATGATCACATCATTCGCGTTACGCGATTCTCATATCGTATAGCGCTCTGGCTCAACGCCGATGTACGCGTCTGCACACGCGCCGGGATGCTGCACGACATTAACTCGCGCTATGGCACGCTGGCCAACCATGGCGAAGTTGCCGCACGCTGGGCCGCCGCGCAGGGCGAAGATCCCGCCGTATGCGAAGCGATCGTCTCGCATATGTACCCGTTTGCCCCGGCCCCAACCAGCCGCGAAGGCTGGATCTTAACCGTTGCCGATAAGGCCGCCTCGATGGCCGATCTGACGGCATATGTGCGCGGCATGCTGCGCGGCGAGTCGCAGCGCCGTAAGCGCCAGCTACAGCTCAGCGATCCATTCTACCGGCCTAAGCCCAAGCGTCTGCACCGCCAGCGGCTGCGCTCAGCGCTCGACTTGGAAATCTAAACGAGAACAGCCAGGCCATCAGCGACCTGGCTGTTGTGTTTTAGCTCCAGCGTGGCCTCAGCCATCCATATCCTTGACCTCAGAGGCGCGGATGGGCAGCGCCCCAGCAGGAAGGTAGCGCGGATCATCGGGCTGGCGCAGACGGCCATTGAGATACATGTAGATGTCGCGGCCCACTGCGGCCAAGGGCGCAGAGAAAATCACCCCGATCAAGCCCGCTAGCTCTGCGGAGACCACCAGCAGCACCATCAGCACCGCCGCGTGGATCTCGACCACGCTGCCGATAATGCGCGGCACCAGGATATGGTTCTCGACCTGTTGAATCAAGACATACAAGCCGCCGATGATCAGCGCGGCGGTAACGCTCTGTGTCAGGCCCACGATCACCGCTGGGATAGCGCCGAGAATCGGGCCGATGACGGGAATAAGCTCGGTGAAGCCAGCCACCACGCTAAGCAGCAGCTTGTAGGGTACCTCGACGCCAAAAATAAGATCAACGCCCCAAAGACCAACATACGACATCACGCCCACGATCAGCCCCAGCGTGAGCTGACCCCGGATGTAGGCGGCAAAGACGCGATCAACAATCGTCAGCATCGACCAGATATCAGCACGCAGCTTTTCCGGCAGCAGGCGATCAAACGCCCGCTTGCCCTTATCGGCGTCGAGCAGCACATAGAAAAGCCAGAAGGGCACGATCAGAAAGCCGGCCAGGAAGATCAGCGTGCGGAAAATGCTCGATATGCCAGAGAGCAGCGTGCTACCGATATTCTGCACATATGTCGAGGCGTTTTCTTTGAGCGTGTTCGTCGCGTTGGTCACCTGTGTGTCAATCTCGCTGCGGACGCTCTCAGGCACCTGCTCGTTGTACCAGGTCAGCTGGTCTTGCACAAAGGGCTGGGCGGTATTTTGCCAAAAATCGGGCAGCTCACCAAAAAAGTTAGTCACCTGATTAATCACCGGCGGAAAGATAAACATCACCGCCGCCACCAGCGCGCCAATTCCGCCAAGGTAGATAACCACGATAGCCGCCCAGCGCGGCAGCCAGCGGCTCAAAAAGCTCACCAGTGGCAGCAAGAGATAGGCGAACACGAGGCCGAGAATAAATGGGATCAGCGATGTGCCAGTGCTCCAGAGCATCCAGCTAACGAGCCAGATCACCCCAATTAATAGCGTCCAGCGCACCAGAGTACGCCAGGAGGGAACCGTCAACGCAGACGATGGCTGTTCCACACAAGCTCCTTCCAGGCGATCACTGTGTGTAGTAGCTGGCCCAGTGATCTTCCTGTATAAGATTTTGGTCTTGGAAAATTTGGCGCGTGATGACTATGCCGCCGCCAGCCCAGTCCGGGCCAAGCATACGCACTTCAATATCACGAGGCGTGCCATAAAGGGTGAAGGTTTGCGTCTTCGCGCTTAGATCGGTGTCAACATCGATCAAGATGTAGCCAGCGGTGTTGTTGCGCAGCTTAAGATCAGGGCCGCCAAGCGCAATCGTGGCATCCATGCCCGGCGGTGCATCGACCTCGTACCAGGCCAGCCGCCAGGAGTGGAAGTGGCGCTCGACAACATCAAGGCCCGACCAAAACGCCGCCCGGAAGAGGGTTGTTGAGACCTGGCAAATACCGCCGCCAAAGCTTGGCACCACCACGCCGCCGGCAATCATCTCGCCCAGCGCATAGCCTTTCGCAGCGCTGATCTCGCCAACCGTCGCATCAAACGACAGCACCTCGCCGGGGGCGATCAGCAGCCCGTCGAACTCGCTGCCGCCCACCTGCACATTGGCATCGCGATTCGGCGAGGAGTACGAGGCGAACTGTGACTTGCCCTGGCCGATCTGCGCAATAATGCCCAGCTGCTCCAGATCGCCAGGTGGCGGCTGAGTCGTGACCACAGGCAGCGTGAGCGGCTGGTCGCTGGGGTGCTCTAGCTCAGCGACCACCAGGTCCGCAGCGGCGTCAACATCAAGGGCGCGGCCAGTTTGCGGCAAGCGCCACTCGCGGGCGAAGTTGCCCTCGCGCACCAGCATGGAGGGCTGCGGCTGACGATCATAGGCAGCAGCAAGCTCGCTGAGCTGTGCACGAATCGCTGTGCGATCAGCAGCGATCGGCTGGCCTGGCCGCCAGGGCTGCGTAACATTCAGCAGCGGCGCGCGCTCCAGCGCCCACTCTTGATCGGCGGTTTTCAGCAGCAGCGGCGCGGCAGTTTGCGCTTGGATTTGCGGCAGCTTCGGCTGTAGATCGGCGCTGGTCTGGGCTGGCGCAAGCGTTTGGACCGGCAGCCGCAGGGAGCCAGCATGGGGCTGCCCCGCCCAGTCGATGCTGCTCCAGTAGTCGACAATGGCTTGGCGGGCAGCGGCGCGATCAAGCACTTGCCCCACCTGATCGTCGATGATCAGCCACGCGCCATCGTCGCCATGGTGCAGGATGGCCGACTGCGCAGGCCGATCCACCTGTTCTGCAACCGCATCAAGCAGCTGCGTCAGCGTCGCCTCGGGCAGCGCTAGCCCCGGCACAGGCAGATCGCGCAGCAGCGCATGGCCCTGCGCGTGCAGCCGACTGCTCCACGAGCCACTACGCCCAACCTGGTACGCTGATGTCGCTACATGCTGCGGATCAAAGTTGACCAGCCGACCAAGCGGCAGCGTCCACTGCTGGTCGCCCGCCTGAATGTTCAGCGACTGCGCGGCCCATGCAGTCAGGCGTGGAGCCAGCACACCCTGCGCCTCAGACGCAGCCATGCCGCTCAGCGAGACACCAAAGGCCTGCACGCCAGGATAGATCCGATCAGCATAGGCTAGCTCAAAGCCGCCCAGCGCAACAAGCGAGGCCAACACCAGCGTGGTCGTGGCCATGGTCCAGGTGCGCCACGGTGAGCGTAGGCTGGTCGCCGCACCTGCTGGCTCTGCTTCCGCGTGCGCAGCTGGCGTGGACTGTGCAGCTGGAATAGCTGGCGGAGACACCTCGCGCGGCTGTGGCAGCGGCGGAATCGTGGCATGCGGTATCGAGCGCTGCGCCCACTGTAAACAAATCGCACGCTTCGAGCCATCGTGGAGGGCACCGAGCCAGCGCCACGCCTCGCCAAGCATCGGGTCGAGGGCGACAGCACGCTCAAGAAAGGCCCGGCTGCGCTGATACCGACCCTCAAGGATCGCCATGAGTCCAGCTTTGGCGTATGCGATTGCCTGTGGATGATGTGTAGCGCCAGCTACCGACATAGCGAAAGTTCTCTTGATCCAATCGTGTCTTGATAGGTGAAGCTCGATTAGGATCGCTAGGGGGGCTCATTAAGCATACAGCTATTATAGCGATGTTATTTTGCTAGCGTCAAGCAGTGAAATGGCTGTACAAGCCACAAAAACCACGAACATATGTTCTTTTATACTTCTCTAGCGCACATGGCCCATAATTCGTCCTACAATACATGCAGATACCGCCAAACGCATCGACAGACGAAAATTGTGCCCTTGTCTGCAAACATAGGTGCGTCACGTAGCACTATCGAGACCGACGTATGTTCAAGCAGCAAGCAGCGTATAGCCAAGGAGCGAACAATGACGTTCTCAACACCTATCCATACCAACGAGCAGAGCTTTGACCGCGTGCTTGCCACCGGACTGCCGCTGGTAGCTGTATTCTACCGTCCAAAGACCAGCGCCACCGCAGCGCTCGATAAGGAGCTAGCGCTGCTAGCGATTCAGTTCGAGGGCCGCATTCTGTTTGCTAAAATCAACGTCGAGGATAACCCGAAGCTCGTCGCCGACTATGCGGTCAAAGCTGTGCCCACGCTTGTCTTTGTGCACAACGGCGCGGTGGTTGGACGCACACAGGGCGCACTAACAGCGGAGCAGCTGCGGCCAGCGCTCGCGGCCTTTGCGCAGGGGGAGCCGCTGCCCAAGCTGGCCCAGGCCAGCAGCGAACCCTTTGCCGATCATCCCGCCCAAGGCGGCGGAACACCGCTTAAACTGACCGACGCCAACTTTGAGCAAACGATCAAAGGCGCACAGCCCGTGCTCGTCGATTTCTGGGCCGCCTGGTGCGGGCCATGCCGCACCATCGCACCAAGCATTGATGCGCTGGCACAAGAGTTCGCCGGACGAGCGGTGGTCGGCAAGCTCAACGTCGATGAAAATCCAGCCACGGCCCAGCGCTTCAATGTGATGAGCATTCCAACCCTGCTGATCTTCAAAAATGGACGTGTTGTCGACCAAATCGTCGGCGCGCAGCCGCTGTCGGCGCTCAAGCAGCGCCTAGCAGCACATGTCTAGCACCGCTGGCCCGCGATCAGTTCAGTAGCAGAACGCCATCGCCGCCTGCGGTGCTTCAGGCGGCGATGGCACATTCAGCACCCGTGCCGCTGCAGACGCTTGACACGTCGCCGCTTGGCGCTCGGCACCCCACCGCCAGCGGCTGAGCAAGGCCAGGCCCTGCTGTAGCACAGCCAGCAACAAACCACACGCGCAGCATCCTCCTAAACCATAGCCCCGCAGCAGCGCACAGCCTGGGCCTCACCACAATCGAGCAACGTGATACGCCAAACAGCCGTATGGAAACTAGCGCTCCACGGCAGTTTTTATGCACATTGCGCTCAGCGGTTCTGGAGCGCGACGGAGATCACGGTACAAAACCACGGCCGCACACGGCAATGGCGGCCTTTGGCACATACTTTTTGCTCCAGCGCTAACGCTAGCGCCAACGCAACCGCATACGCACTGCACCTACAGAAGCGGGAGGACCACATGCGTCAGAATGCCGTATCGTTTATTGTGCTTGGACTGCTCGGCTTTGTCCTAGGGCTAGGACTTTTCCAATTCTCGGGCGTGCTGCCAACCATGCGCATGCTCAACAGCGGCAGCACCGCGCAGGGCCTCGTGCTCTTTCGCCGCGAGAGTGTGCGCTACGAGACGAGCACCAGCAGCTCGCGGCGCTATCGCCGCAGCACATGCACGCTGAACTACGAATTTTATGTCAATGGCCAACGCTACACCAACACTTCGATTGGCGAAGATACGCTCTGCCGCTACAGCAGCAACAGCCCCATCACCGTGCACTACGATGCGCGTAATCCAGACCACAACACCGTCAACACCATCGATGCCTATGGCATGCTTGTGGTGATCTTTGCCGTCATCACCATCGGCAGCGCGGGGGCGGTGGCATTTGGCGTATTTCTGCTGTTTCAGCGGCGCAGTCCAACCTACTAGCGCCAAGCCACCAGCGCAGCAGCAACGGTCTCTAGGCTAGCCAGGGCTTGGTGCTAGCTGCGCCCCACTGCCTGCGTCAGCGGGTCGGCTGCGCCGTGCCACGGTCACGGCTCCGCGCTCTGCACGCCATGGTCGTGCGCCGCACCAGCGCAGGTGCCACGGTCACCTGCGCAGCGACACAGCCACACACCTCGGCGGGTTCTTTATTCGCCGCTCCCCATCCCAGCAGCAGACTGAGCCACGCGCGGCATTCGGCAGCAAGCACACAAAAGCCCCGCCGGTCACAGCGTGCGACCGGCGGGGCTTGGTGCTTTAGCGACTGCTAGGCGCTAGGCGTCTCCGGCTCCAAGGATTCGAGCAACATCTCGGCAACATCCTTGCGGCCAAGCGTCTCGCCCTGGCCGGTGTTCTTGGCGGCGTCCTCGAACATGACCATACAGAAGGGGCAGCCCATCGCCACCGTGTCGGGCTGGTTGGTCTGAAGCTGCTCAAGGCGAATGACGTTGATGCCTTTATCGCCCCAGCCCTCCATCCAGACATTGCCGCCGCCGCCACCACAGCACATGGCCTTCTCGCGGTTGCGCTCGCCGGCCTCGACCAACTCGACGCCAGGAATATGCTGCAGAACGCTGCGCGGCTCCTCGTAGATATCGTTGTAGCGGCCGATATAGCAGGGGTCGTGATAGACGACCTTCTGGTTGAGCGGCACAGTCGGGGTGAGCTTGCCCTGCTCCACGAGATCGTTGAGGTACTCAGTGTGGTGGATGACCTCGTAGTCGATGCCGGCCTTGCCGCCGAACTGCGGATACTCGTTTTTGATCGTGTTGAAGCAGTGGGCGCAGGTTGTCACAACCTTCTTGAACTTATACTGGCTGAAGGTCTCGTTGTTGGTGGTGGCCTGCTGCTCGTAGAGCAGCTCCTCGCCCATGCGGCGGGCGGGATCGCCGGTACAGGTCTCCTCGTCGCCCAGGATGGCGAAGTCGACACCGGCGCGCTGCATCAGCTGGACCATTGCGCGCGCGGTCTTTTTGGAGCGATCATCATAGGATGGCGCGCAGCCGACCCAGTAGAGCACCTCGACCTCTTCTTTTTCAGCCAAGGTGGGCACATCAAGGCCAGCGGCCCACTCGGTGCGGCTGCGCTGCGGCAGCTTCCACGGGTTGCCGGAGCGCTCGATGCCCTGGAGCACCGTCTTCACGCCAGAGGGAATCTCACCAAGCACCATCGTGAGATTGCGGCGGAAGTCGATGATATCGTCGACGTGCTCAATGGTGGCCGGACACTCGGTCATACAGGCGCGGCAGGTGGTACACGACCACAGCTCGTTCTCGGTGACGATCTCGTTTTCGTAGAGCGGCAGCGTCTCGATCGCGCCCTCAACGACGCGCACATTGTGGCCGGCCGGATCGACATTGGCGGTGACGCCGCCAGAGTGCAGAGCATCGCCGCTGACGGGGCCAGACTGCACCATCACGATGGTGCCATCACGCTTGAGGATGGGACCACCGTGCATCAGATCGCTCATCTTCGTGATCAGCCACTTCGGCGACAGCTCGGTGCCGGCGGCGAAGGCGGGGCAGTTGGCCTGGCAGCGGCCGCAGCGCATACAGGCGTCGAAGTCCATGCGCCGCTTCCAGCTGAAGTCGCCCAGGCTCTGGACGCCAAGCTTCGGCTCGTCTTTCTCAAGCTCTGCCTCCATGTTGGGAATAGGATCGAGCGCGCCCTTGGGGTCGGTGTCGCGGAATAAGTTATTGAGCGGCGTGTAGAAGATGTGGCGAAACTTCGAGAACGGGATCGAGGCCACAAAGGCGAACACGACGATCATGTGGGTGATCCACAGCGCCTGGTGCGTGGCCAGGGCCACACCGCTGGTCACCAGCGAGCCATCGGCGGCGCGAGTCACGCCGAGGCCAAGCGCGCGCAGCAGCGCGGCGAGCGGATAGCCAAAGACCGACCACTTGGCCCAGCTCTGCTCATAGACGATAGCTTCGACAACCGAGCCGTTGGGGCCAGACACCGCCATCGTCTGATTGGCCAGACGCAGGCCCTCGATCAAGTAGCCACCAACCAGAATAAAGAAGAGGGAGCCAAGCACCCACAGATCGGTGCGGCGGTTATCGAGGCGGGTGGGCTTGACGCGGTAGCGACGGACTGTGGCCCAGACCAAACCGACAAAGAACACCAGGCCCATCACATCGAGGATCAGCTCGTAATATTGATAGAAGCCGCCGGTGAGAATTTTACCAGCCTGATCGCCAGCGAGTGGGATCGTAAAATCGGCCTCGGCGGCGATGATATCGGTGCCAATAAACAGCGCCAGAAAGCCGTAGAAGATAAACGTGTGCATAATTCCCGGCACACGATCACGCAGCACGCGCTTCTGGCCAAAGATGTCGGCGGTTGTGGACCAGACGCGGCTGCCAAAGCTGGCCGAGCGCGCCACAGCGTGGCCTTTGCGCCAGAGCATGACGTCCTGGTACATCTTGAAAAACATCACGCCGATGGCCCCGATCGCAACGACATAGAGAAAGATCTCGATCCATTCCGGCAGGTTCCAGTAGATCTCACGAACTGGAATGACCTGATCAGCAAGCATAAGCGTTGGATTCATGCAAGTTCCTCGTTGAACGACAAGAACGCATAGACGTTCCGTGCGGAGACATTCGGGGGTATGGCGAGTTTAGCACGCATGACGCAGCACGTCAAATCATTAAAATCACGCTAAACGACGCTTAATAACTGGCCCAATGGTACGAGCAAAGCGCAAAATGAGCAAATTGTAGCGCTAGCCGAGCAGCGCATAGGTGAGCAGCGCCACGCCTGCGCCAGCGAGCAAGCTGAGCGCATTGACGACATCGTTGTTGAGCCAGGGCAGGCCGCGATAGTAGGTGGTTGCTGCACCGCAGCGATGGATGTGGCGCTCGGTTGGCTGATCACACTGTGGACACCAGTACGCAACCTGCCACAGCGCGCCAAGCAGGCTGTCGAAGGTGCTGCCGCAGAAGCCACCAGCCAGTGTAGCCAGCGGCACCCATGCGCGCGTCCGCAGGGGAATACCCCAGCCGAGCAGGTGCCCCAGCCACGCAGCCAGCGCGATGAGCAGCGCGCCAAGCAAGCTCGCCAGCCAGCCTAGCGGCGAGACACCGCCGGACATGCCAGCGCTGATCGGCTGAAGCGTAATCATGTGGCGTGGTGGCCGCGAGCTAAGCACGCCGATCTCAGTGGCCCAGGTATCGGCGGTGGCGGTGGCCAGCGCACCCAGGGCCACGGCCCACCAAGCAGGCTGCGGCCAGAGCGCGTAGCCGACCGCCGCCAGCGTTGGCACAGCCCCATTGGCCATAACCTGGGCGAAATCGCGCTGATCGCCCTTCTCCCACAGCAGTGCGCTGAGGTGAGCTTTGCGCTGGTGGCCAACTTGTGAGAGCACGGTAGAGGAGACAAAAAAGACCACGATCAGCCCGCCCCAGAGCCAGCCACCACAGCCGACCGTCAGCGTGCCGACGATCACCGCACCGAGCCAGCCGCTCCACGTCAGCGAGCGCCGCCGGTAGGCCGCGCCACCGATGAGGAGGCTGGCGAGAGCGCCAACAAGCAAACGAGTGATCACAGCAGCTCCATTCTACTGAGGATGGCCAGCAGTCGCAGTGCGACAGGCGCTATTGTACAAGCACTTTAGTCCTCGCCGTGTACCTCGGCCCACAGCTCGTCGATGATGAGGCGGATCACATCGAAACCAAAGCCACGGCGGCCGAGATAGGCCCCCAGCTTGCGGCTAAAGGTCATTTTATCGGGGGCGCTGGCGTAGCGGCGCACAGCAGCCCGCGCGATTGTCCAGGCGCTCGACTCCTCTTCTTCGTCGCTGGTCAACGTAGCCAGCGTCTGCTCGATAATCTGGCGATCAACGCCTTTCTGCATCAGTTCGGACTGTAGGGCGCGCTGGGAGCGCGGGCGGCAGGCCTGGCGATTCTCGACCCAGAAGCGGGCGAAAGCTTGGTCATCGGCGAGGCCGAGGTGCTCTAGGCGGGCGATAGCGGCCTCGATATGATCGGCGGGATAGCCCTTTTGGCGCAGGCGGTCGTGGATCTCGCGGATAGAGCGCGGGCGCGCGGCGAGAAAGTGCAGCGCGGCGTTGTAGGCCTTGTCCATCTGCTCGGCGTCGACGAGCTGCTGCCACGCATGGTCGTCGAGGACCTTGCCCTTGTAGAGATTTTGCTGCTGGAGCGTGCGCAGACTGATGCCGATGGCGAAAGCGTCATCGACGAAGACATTGACGCGCTCTTTATCGCGCTCTTGGACTTGGAGGGCGGTGATTGTTCCGGCGGGCATCGCTGCTCCTTAAAAAACAGTCGGCAACGAGACGCGCTCGTTGCCGACAATGTGCTTCAGCGCAGTGGCGCTTGGCGCTTATTCGTCGTCAAAAACCTCATCGACATCGCCGCCGGCGTCGCCATCGGCCTCCTCGGCGCCAGCGAAGACTTTCGCGGCGGGGGCCATGGAGGCGGAGGCGCGGATCAGGCGCTCGATCTCGTCGCAGAGGGCCGGATTTTCCTTCAAGAAGTTCTTGGCGTTCTCGCGGCCCTGGCCCAGGCGATCTTCGCCGAGGTAGAACCATGCGCCGCTCTTGCGGATAATATCGAGCGAGACACCAACGTCAAGAATGTTGCCCTCGCGTGAGATGCCCTCGTTGAACATAATGTCGAACTCGGCCTGGCGGAAGGGCGGCGCAACTTTATTTTTGACGACCTTCACGCGCACGCGGGAGCCGATCTCGTCGGTGCCCTGTTTGATGCGATCGATGCGGCGAATGTCGAGGCGCACAGAGGCATAGAACTTAAGCGCGTTGCCGCCGGTGGTTGTCTCGGGGTTGCCAAACATCACGCCGATCTTCATGCGCAGCTGGTTGATAAAGATCAGGGCGGTGCGCGATTTCGCGACAGCGCCGGAGAGCTTGCGCAGGGCCTGCGACATCAGGCGGGCCTGGAGGCCGACGTGCGAGTCGCCCATATCGCCCTCGATCTCGGCGCGGGGCACGAGCGCGGCGACCGAGTCGACGATGATGACGTCGATGGCACCGGAGCGCACCAGCGTCTCGCAGATCTCAAGGGCCTGCTCGCCAGTATCGGGCTGGGAGACCAGCAGATCCTCAACATTCACACCACAGTTCGCCGCGTAGACCGGATCGAATGCGTGTTCAGCGTCGATGAACGCCGTGACGCCGCCGATCTTCTGGGCCTCAGCGATGATGTGCTGGGTTAGCGTGGTTTTACCGGAACTTTCCGGGCCGTAGATTTCGGTAACACGGCCGCGCGGAATACCTCCAACACCCAATGCGAGGTCAAGCGCAATCGAACCGGTGGGAATGGCTTCGATCGAGAGACGGTTGTCGCTCATTTTCATGATCGAGCCTTTGCCGAACTGACGGTCGATCTGGCTGATCGCTGCGGCTAACGCCTTCTCTTTTTCGGGTGAAATTGGCATTACTCGGACTCCTTGTACTGGCTCTGGTTTAGAACAGAAAAAGATGAGGCGTGCACTCACTTGCCAACGCCACACGCGCAGTATAGCACACCTGTTCGCCATGCGCAAGCATCTGTTATGTGCAGTTTTTGCCGCGTTTTGGCTATGGTTTTTGATGCAATCGCTGGCTCGGCTGGACATAGCGTGGCCTGACCCTGCGCGCAGCACCAGCCTAAAACACAGCGCTGAGTGTTATCACTATAACGCTATGCTCAATCAGTCATAAGTAGTGGGTTTGGCGGCATAAATACTGGTAGAATAACAGGAGGTTCGTGCTACAAGGGGCAATTATGGCATTAGTACACAGTGAATTTGTTGTAGAGCGAGCATGGCAGACCGACCAGACCGGGCCAGTGCGCTGGGTGTGGTCCCATGTTCGCAGGCACTGGATGTGGATTATTGGCCTGTTTATTGGTGCGGCTGGCAACGCCGCCATGGCGGCAATTGTGCCACAGCTCACAGGCCAAGCGTTTAATGAAGTGAAGGCAGGCAACCAGCGCGGCCTGATGTGGGCGGCGATTTTCATTGTGGTCAGCCAGTTCGCACGCGGCATCGTGCAGCTGCTGCGCAACTTCTCGTCGGAGATGATCGGGCAGCGCCTGGAGCGCGATGTGCGCGACGAGCTGTACACCAGCCTGCTGGGCAAGAGCATGGGCTTCCACGACAGCCATGCGACCGGCGATGTGATGGCGCGCGCCACCAACGATGTGCGCGAGATGAACCTGATGCTCAATCCAGGCACCAACCTGGTGGTTGGGTCGGCGATGTTTTTGTTGATGCCGCTGATCTTTGTGCCAAGCATCCATGTGCAGCTGCTGCTGGTGCCAACGCTGTATCTGATCGCCTATGCGCTGCTGGTTAGCCGCTATCTGCGCAACTTGCGGCCAGTGACCACCGGCGTGCGCCAGTCGTTTGGCGATCTCAACGCCACGCTAGCCGAGGCAATCGACGGCATCGAAACAGTTAAAGGCGCAGCGCAGGAGCAGCGCGAGAAGACGCGCTTTGCCAAGGCCGTGCAGGCCTGGCGCACGGCCTTTGTGCGCCAAGGCGACATCGAGGCAGTGTTCCTGCCGGTGCTGCTGCTGGGGCTAACGCAGGGCGCGGGCTTTTTTCACTCGCTGATTCTGTACCGTGCTGGCGCGATCAACATCGGCGACATCGTGGCCTTCAACGGCATGCTGCTGTTGTTTGGCTTTCCAACCTTCACCGCCCAGTTCGCCTACTCGCAGATCTCCTCGGGCCTGGCGGGCGCACGGCGCATTCTAGAGCTGATCAACACCGAGACCGAGCTTGATGAGAATGCCGGTGGCTACAGCCAGCCGATGCGCGGCGAGATCACGTTTGACCATGTGTCGTTTGGCTACGCGCAAGCCACGCTGCTGCGCGATGTGTCGTTTACGATCAAGCCCGGCCAGACCGTGGCGCTGGTGGGCCAGACTGGCTCGGGCAAATCGACGCTGATCAAGCTGATTAATCGCATCTATGACACAACCAGCGGCAGCGTGGCCATCGACGGCGTAAGTGTGCGCGACTGGAATCTCGCGGCGCTGCGGCGGCAGATCTCGATCATTGAGCAAGATATCTTTCTCTTCTCGCGCACGATTGCCGAGAACATCAGCTTTGGCGTGGCCGATGCGACGCGCGAAGATGTCGTTGCGGCGGCACAGTCAGCCCAGGCCCACGACTTCATCATGCGTATGTCTGATGGCTACGATACCGTAATCGGCGAGCGTGGCGTGACCTTATCTGGCGGCCAGCGGCAGCGGCTCGCGCTAGCCCGTGCGTTTCTCACCGACCCACACATCCTGGTGCTTGATGACTCGACCAGCGCCATCGACAGCGCCACCGAGGATCGCATCCAGCAGGCAATCGAGCGCGCCTCGCAGAATCGCACAACGATTCTCATCACCCACCGGCTCTCGCAGATTCGCTGGGCCGACGTGATCATCGTGCTGCGCAAGGGCGAGGTATCGGCGATTGGAACACACGAGCAACTGCTTGAAAGCTCGGAGGCGTACCGTGCGATCTTTGCGCGCTATCAGTAGCCGCGCCAGCCACGAAGCAAAGGAAAGGCTATGTTTGCAGGTCTAGATACAGAAGCATATGATCGTCAGTATGACGATCGCACATTGATCCGGCGCATTGGGCGCTACTTCAGAGCGCATGGGAAGCAGGTGCTCTGGATCTCGCTGCTGACCGCTTTTTTCTCGGGCCTGAACGCGCTGCAGCCGATTATCGTCGCCAACGTGATCGGACAGCTGCAGGGCCAGGAGAACTGGAGTCTGCTGCTGGGGCTAGCGGTCGGCGTGATTGTGATCGGCGTGCTGGTGTGGGTGATCAACGTGGCGCGCCAGCGGCTGACAGCACGGGTGATCGCTGATGTTGTTGGACAGATGCGCAACGATGCGTTCCAGGCGGCGATCAGCCATGATCTATCATTCTTTGATGAGTTCAAATCAGGGCGCATTATCAGCCGCATCACCTCCGACACGCAGGAGTTCGCCCAAGTATCGCGGCTCGTAACGGAGATCATCAGCCAGCTGCTGACCGTGATGATTCTGCTGGTGTACTTGTTCTCGACCTCGTGGCGGCTGACGCTGGGCATTCTGGGCTTCACGCCGCTGGTTGTGCTGATCGCGCTGGGCTTTCGGCGCATCGCGCGCTTTGTAACACGCAAGGGCTTTCAGGTGATCGCCAACGTGAACAGCGCCATCCAAGAGGCGGTCACCGGCATCAGCGTAGCCAAGAACTTTCGCCAGGAGCGCCGCATCTATGGAGAGTTCATCGAGATCAACAACCAATCGTATGGCGTGAACCTACGGCGCGGCTTTGTGCTGTCGAACGTCTTCCCTACGCTCAATATTTTATCGGGCTTTGCCACAGCGGGCCTGGTGTACTGGGGCGGCATGTCGGCGCTCGAGGCCATCATCACAGTTGGATCGTGGTACGTGTTTGTGCGCTCGGTGGATCTGTTTTGGTTTCCGGTGCTCAATCTCTCGGCATTTTGGAGCCAGCTCCAGGCTGGGTTAGCCGCGGCCGAGCGCGTGTTTGCGCTGATCGACGCCGAGCCAACGGTGCAGCAGAGCGCCGCCAAGCAGATCGAACTCAAAGGCAAGGTGGACTTCGTCAACGTCGACTTTAGCTACAAGAACAAAGAGCCGGTGCTGCGCGACTTCACGCTGCACATCGCGCCAGGCGAGAGCGTAGCGCTGGTCGGGCACACGGGCGCAGGCAAGTCGAGCATCGCCAAGCTGATCGCGCGCTTCTACGAATTCCAGGGCGGATCTATTTTAATAGATGGTGTAGACATCCGCAGCCTTGACCTGCACAGCTTCCGCGCGCAGATGGGCATTGTGTCGCAGACGCCATTTCTCTTTGACGGCACCATCGCCGACAACATCCGCTATGCTGCGCCGGAGCTAAGCGACGCCGAGATCGCCGAGTTTGCGCGCCAGATTGGCGGTGGCGAGTGGCTCGACACGCTGCCAGAGGGGCTAAACACCCAGGTTGGCGAGCGTGGAGCGCGGCTTTCGCTTGGCCAGCGGCAGCTGGTAGCGCTCACACGGGTGCTGGCCAGCCGCCCGGCGATCTTCATCTTAGACGAGGCGACAGCGAGCATCGACCCTTTCACCGAGACACAGATTCAGGCGGCGACGGACCTTATTCTCGCGCAGGCGACCTCCATCTTGATCGCCCACCGGCTCTCGACAGTGCGCTCGGCGGATCGCATCATTGTGCTTGATCATGGGCGGATCATCGAGAGCGGCAATCATGAGCAGCTGATGGCGCAGGGCGGCCACTACGCCGAGCTCTACGACACCTACTTCCGCCACCAATCGCTGAGCTACATCGAGTCACGCGGCAGCCAGCGCTCATCGGTTGAAGCGTAGGCCCACCAGCAGCGCCGATCATGGCCATCGGCGCTGCGCCACCGCCCCCACTCCAGCCACCGCGCCAGAGCACCAGACACCAATAGGACGAGAAGGCTATATCGGTCATTTGCCCAAAAAACTAAAATATCTTAACATATGATTTAAAGCGACCGATAACCAGCTGTGGTATCTGGGACCATGGCCTAAGCTGGAGAGTCTGGATGATGTTTAGCACAATTGATGTGACCGCAGTGGTACGTGGAGCACTGCGCGCCAACGCCTTCGCCAACAGTGGCAATCTGCCACCGACGCGACTTGACACCTTAGCCATGCAGCTAGCCCAATTTTTGAATGCTGATACAGGCGAGGCCGCCGTTACGCTTGGGCACACGCTCAGCCAGCAGGGCGTCGGTCTGCACAGTCTGCTGGCTGTGTGGCAAGCAGTGCAGGCGCAGCATCTGCGCTACAACGCGCCAGGCGAAGTGCTTGAGACCGGGCGGCGCATGAGCGAGCTTATCGAGAGCTACGTTGAGCATCAGCTCAGCAGAGTTCGTGCGGAGCAAGAGCGACTACGCCGTGCGGTGCAGCATGCACGACCATTTTAAGGGCGGTTGGGATATGCAGCCAGTTGACACGAGCAAGCCCAACAGCGGGCGCATCTACGACTACCTGCTGGGCGGAAATCACAACTTCGAAGTTGACCGGCGGGCCGCCCAGCATCTCCAGCAGCTGATGCCATCGCTGCGCAACGCTATGCGCCTTAACCGCTGGTTCTTGCACGAGGCTGTGCACCAACTCGCACAGCGTGGATTTAACTGCTACCTTGATCTAGCCAGCGGCCTGCCAACGCAAGGCTACATTCACGAGATCGCGCCAGCAGCCAAAGTGATCTATAGTGACTCGGACCCGGTGACCGTGGCCTATGCGCACGATATTCTAGGCACCAACGCCAACGTGCGCTATATGCAGGTTGATGTGAGCCAGATTCAAACGCTGCTGGCTGGCGCGAGCGACTTTTTCGCTGACGAGCGGTTGATCGCCACCTGCTTCATCGGCATTGCCTACATGATGAGCGATCTAGCGATTAAAAACATCCTCGGCCAGCTATATAACTGGTGTGCGTCCGGCTCGCAGGTTGCAATCTCGTGGGCGATCGGCGACATCTACCACCCACGGGTGCAGCAGATCCATGGCATCTACCGGCAGATGGGCACCGAGCTTTACCTGCGCAGCCGTGACAATGTTGAGAAGCTGATTGAGCGCTGGCACATCACCGCGCCAGGCTTGCAGCCGCTGAGCCAGTGGCTCGACCTTGACCCAGCCTGGCAGGTGGCGGGCAGTGGCGACGAAGAGATGATGAACATGTACGGCATAATCATCGAAAAACCATAGCGCCAGTACGCGCATGTAGCCCGGCTATGGCAGCACAGCTATGGCGGGGCTATCGCTATTTTAGGGAGCAGCCATGACACGAACAGCGACCATCAACCGCACAACGCGTGAGACCGCCATCAGCCTAACGCTCACCTTAGATGGAAGCGGCCAGGCCAGCATCAGCACCGGCATCGGCATGTACGATCATTTTCTAGAAAGCTTTGCCCGCCATGGACAGTTTGACCTCACGATCACGTGCGAGGGCGATCTGCACATCGACGAGCACCACTCAGTGGAAGACGTGGCGATCTGTCTGGGGCAAGCGATTGCGCAGGCGCTTGGCGACAAAGCGGGCGTGACGCGCACAGCGCATGCGTATGTGCCAATGGATGAGGCGCTGGCGTTTGTGGCGATCGACCTCAGCGGACGGCCGTACCACGTCCTCCAGTGTCAGTGGAGCACACCGCAGATCGGTGGGCTAACGTGCGATTTAGTTGAGCATGTGTTCGAAACGCTGGCGGTGCACGCGCATATGACGCTGCATGCGCGCGTTGAATATGGGCGCAACGACCATCACAAGGCCGAGGCGCTGTTCAAGGCGCTAGCGCGGGCGCTCGACACAGCCACACGGCGCGACCCGCGGCTTGGCGACAGCGTGCCCAGCACCAAAGGCAGCCTTGTGGGCTAGCCGCAAGCGTAACACGCTGTCAGAGGCAGCGTGTTACGCTTGCGGCTGGCAGCGGGCTAGCGCTGCTGGCGATTGTTAATCACCATCAGCACAACCTCGAACAAAATCAGCGCAACAATACCGGCAAACAGCGGGAAAGCCAAGCCAAAGTTAGGCTCGGACTGCATCAGCGCGCCAAATGCAACGGCAGCAAAGGCAATAATGACAACACCAGTAAGAATCATAAAGCGGAACGGCCAGGGTGAGGCAGTTCTTGGTCCAGCCATAGGGAATCCTCCTTGTGCACGACAGAGAGATACGCACATCATACGGAACCAAGCTGTATGCCGCCACAGCCCAATGTTCCCAATTTTGCTGCTAAGCCTGGCGCGGCGCTGTTAGCCAGCGCTCTCGCGATTGAAGAGGGCCAGCTTCTCGCGCAGATCACTGATCATAAAAGGCTTCGAGAGAAAGCCGACCAGATTACGTCCACGAAAGCGCTCGGAGATCATCTGCTCATTATAGCCGCTCATCAGAATCACCTTTAGATCGGGCTGAATAAGCTGAAGCTGCTGGAGGGTCGTCTCGCCGTCCATGGTTGGCATCGTCAAGTCGAGCAGCACGCCGCGAATCTCCGACTCATGCTGGCGGAGCAGTCGCACGCCTGATGCGCCATCGGCGGCGCTGATCACCTTAAAGCCAAGGCGCTTCAGAATACGCTCCACGACCATGCGCACATCAGGCTCATCGTCGATCACCAAGATGGTACCGCCAGGCTCGGCGCTAGGTTGAGCGGGAGGATCGGCGGCCGGTTGCGGAGCCGACTGCTGAACCTGCGGCAAGAGCATGCGCACGGTTGTGCCGTGGCCTAGATTGCTCACAACGTGCAGCGCGCCAGCGTGGCTGCGCACAATCCCCTGCACAGCAGCGAGGCCCAAGCCGCGACCGGTGAACTTGGTCGTAAAAAATGGCTCGAACATGCGCGCTTGCGTCTCGGCATCCATACCGCCGCCGGTGTCGCTCACGTCGAGATAGACATACTCACCGACAGCGAGCTGCTCGGCAGCGCTATGTTGAGCCAAGTAGTCGGCGGTGACCGTAAACGTACCAAGGCTCACCGAGATGGTGCCACCGCTAGCAGCGAGCGCCTCGGACGCATTGATCACCAGATTCATCACCACTTGGCGCAGCTGTGTCGGATCGCCTTGTACGAAGGGCAGATCGGCGGGAATATCACACACCAGCTGCGCCGACTTCGCGATCGATACCTGTAGTAGATGCAGCATCTCCTGCACCAATGTTCCAAGATTGATAGCACACATTTCAATCAAGCTTCGTCCTGAATACATCAACATCTGATTGGTTAGGTCAGCCGCCTGGCGAGCGGCGCGCTCCAGGTTCTGGATCAGCGTGTAGGCTGGAGAGTCTGGAGGAAGGTCGTACAAGGCCAAACTGGCATTGCCAAGGATGGACACCAGGAGGTTGTTGAAATCATGGGCGATGCCGCCAGCGAGCACGCCCAAGCTTTCGAGCTTTTGGGTTTCGAGCAAGCGCCGCTCGAACTGCAAACGCTGCTCTTCGGCGTACTTCCGCAGCGTAATATCGTTGAGGATCATCTGACGGGCGGGGCTGCCGCCGTACTCAACGACCGTGGCCGAGTACTCCACGTGACGCACGCCAGCCGTAGCGTGGAGAAAGCGCACAATCGCGGCTGTTGAACCAACAGCGGGATCATCGAGCTCCGCTTGGAGCGTCGGGTGATCGTCGTGATGCACAAAGGCAAGAATAGAGCGGCCGACGATCTCGGCAGCGCTGGTGGCTCCACTGTACTCCACCGCACGCGCATTGACATAGACGATCGCGCCGTGGCGATGAACAATAATCGGCATAGGGGCGAGATCGACCATCTGGCGATACTGCTCCTCGCGCTCGCGCAGCGACTGCTCGGCGCGCACACGGTCGGTGATATCGTGGCCGAGCACCAGCGTAGCCGCCTGATTCTGGTACGAGGTGCCGACGAGCGTCAACTCAGCGCAGACAGTGCGGCCCTGCAGATCGCGGTACTCGACATGGGCTAAGCGCAGCATCTCGCCCTCGGCAAGGGGCAGGCGCTCGTAAATATCGAGATCATAGTCATCGCTCGTCGGCAAGAACTGCGCGATAGGCAGCAGCAGCACATCTTCAAGGCTCGCAGCGCCGATGAGGCGCAGGCCAGTAGGATTAAGGTACATCAGGTGATTATCGACCACAATGCCGATCGCATACGGCGATGCCTCCACAAGCGAACGATAGCGCTCCTCGCTGGCTTGGAGGGCGCGCTCGGACTGAAGCTGGTCCGTCACATCGGTCATGGAGCCAACAACGCGCAGGAGCTGCCCGTGATCATCGCGCAAGATCTTGACATTATCGAACACATAGCGATACTCGCCGCTCTTGATGCGAAAGCGATAGGTGGCGGTAAAGCTATTGGCGGTGGGCAGCGCATGCAGATAATCGTCGATTGCGAACGAGCGATCATCGGGGTGCACACGCTCGGACCACCAGTTCATATCGCTCGCGACATCGTCGGAGGTATAGCCAAACACACGGCTAAAGCCGGCTGTCACCACAGTATGCTGAGTCAGCATATCAATATCGTAGATGCCGCCGTTGACCACCTCCTCTGCCAACTGAAAGCGCTCGGTGAGCTGACGCAGCGAGTTTTCGGCGCGTCTGCGCTCGGTAAGCTCACTATGCGTAGCAGCATACAGATTCGTCTTCTCGATGGCGAGCGAGGCCAGCTTGCCGATCTGCTCCAGCACACCGAGCTCATCGGGGCCAAACGTGCTGCCAGGTGCAGTGTAGGACACAGCCAAAACGCCGACGATCTGATCCTGCGACTTAAGCGGAAATCCGGCCACAGCATGGGTGTTGGGCAAATGCGTGTTGGTCAAGCGATGGGGCCACGTGCTATAGTCATCGAGCACAATCATCTCGCCGGATGCCCAAATTTTACCAATCAGCCCAACGCCGTAGGTTACCTCGGCACCGATCGGGCTAAACGAGCTACTTGAGAGGTGCAGGCGCAGGATATGCCGCTGCTGATCGAACAAAAAAATATTGCTGATGTCAGGGGCAACCAGCAGGCTGATCTGCTCCAGCAGGGTATGGAGCAGATCTTCGAGCGCTGTTTGTTCCAGCACAGCCAAGGTCGCCTCGTGCAGCAGCGCCAAGTACTCGCGCTGGCGCTGCTGCTGCAGCATCGAGCGCTTGAGACTCGTCACATCGTGCACGATACACCACCACTGCGGCTTGCCGCGCTGCATAAATGGCGCGATGCTCAGCTTAACATCGCAGACAGAGCCTTGCCGACAGCGCTGCTGCAGCTCCACGGTGGCCGGAGCGCTAACAGAGCCAAGCCGCCGGAGCTGGGCAGCAGCCTCGCCAGTACAGAGGTCTGCGAGCGTAAGCTTGAGCAGCTCGGTCGCTGGATAGCCATAGAATTCGCAGATAGCGGGGTTGGCCTTTATGATGCGCAGCGAGACAGGATCAGCAACACACATCATGGCTGGTGAGTGGGCAAAAAGATGCTGCTGCACCTGCTCTTTTGCGGCCAGAGCAGCACGAACTTGCATCAACTGTTGATGTAAGAATGCCGGAGATGCAGCATGGATTAGGCGCTCATCATTCGAGCCAGATCCAGTATCCGTATCAGCCATGCGTAACCTCTTTCTGGTGGTTGCGGAGCCGAAGGCTGTTTAGCACGCATTGTAGTCGATCCAAGATCTATTGTAACCGGATCAGGGACAGATCGGCTAGGGCAGGCAACGCATACCCTCAGCATAGCGATTTTGCATGGCGCTGTCTAGCAGCGGTCGTGCTGATATTAAGCACGAATCGAGGTGATGTATAATGCCAGCAAGAGGGAGAAAGGAGCACGAGAATGGATGAACGTTCAGCGCTGCTGGCCTTTAACTTGACAGCAGGACTGGGGCCGCAGCGTGTGCGCACGCTGATCAACTACTGTGGCTCAGCCCAGGCCGCCTGGCACGCCACGAGCGCCGACTGGCAGGCGGCAGGCATTGATCGGCGCTCGATCCAAGCGTGGCAAACAGCCAGGGTCAGCCTTGATCTAGCCGCCGAATGGGCGGCGATCGAAGCAGCGGGGATCAGCGTGGTGATCGAGGGCGACGCGGCGTACCCGCCACAGCTGGCGAGCATGGTGCATGCGCCGTTGCTCCTTTATATGCGCGGAGCGCTGCATACGTGTGATCGCTGGGCACTGGCCGTGGTCGGCACGCGCAACCCCACACCCTATGGCCGCGAGGTCGCCTACCAGATCGCTAGCGAGCTAGCCCATGCTGGCATCACCGTGGTTTCGGGGCTAGCGCTGGGCATTGATGCGCAGGCGCACCAAGCAGCGTTGGCCAGCGGCGGC
Source organism: Herpetosiphonaceae bacterium (assembly GCA_013538855.1). Classification (GTDB taxonomy): domain Bacteria; phylum Chloroflexota; class Chloroflexia; order Chloroflexales; family Herpetosiphonaceae; genus OHK22. The sequence goes on along the minus strand of JABXJS010000050.1, from coordinate 12,247 downwards.
CGCACCATCGCTGTGCTGGGCAGCGGGCTGCGCTCCATCTACCCGCAGCAGCACACACGGCTTGCCGAGCAGATTGCCACGCAAGGTGTGCTCTTCTCGGAGTATGCGCCAACAATGGTGCCAGTGAGCGGCAATTTTCCCGCGCGCAACCGCCTAATCAGCGCCTTGGCACTTGGTGTGCTGGTAGTCGAAGCAGGTGCACGCTCAGGGGCGCTGATCACGGCCAAGTTTGCCCTCGACCAAGGCCGGGATGTGTTTGCAGTGCCAGGATCAATATTAAGCCGCACGAGCGACGGGCCGAACCAACTCATCTACGATGGAGCAGTACCAGTGCGCTCAGTTGACGACATACTCTCCCAGCTTCAGCTTGACACGATTCATGTGCAACAAACAGTGAGCGAGATCGTGCCCGAGACCCCAGCCGAGGCCCTGCTGCTGCCGTGGCTTGTCGGCGAGCCGCAGCACATTGATGCGCTATGTCGCGCCAGCGGCCTGGGAGCCGCCGATACTGCGGCCACGCTAGGCATGATGGAGCTCAAGGGCATGGTACGGCAGCCATCGCCGATGCACTACGTTCTGGCACGGCCCAGTCTGCATCGCCGAAAATATTAAGGAAACAGCTATGGACTGGGAAGCCCAAGTCTTACGCGAGCTTAGCAACGATGGCTTGCGAATCACCAACCCACGGCGAATGATCGTGGCGTATATCGCGCGCGCGCAAGAGGCCTTCACCGCCGAACAGATGGTACACGATCTGCCGACGGTAGGTCGCGCGACCATCTATCGTACGCTTGAGACACTGACTGCGAACCACTGGCTGGCGCGGGTCCATCGTGACGAAGGTGAGCACGCCTACATCAGCAGCGAGCCGCACAAGCATCGCCTCGTGTGCACCGACTGTGGCAAGTCAGTTGTATTCGATACCTGCGACATCGACGGGCTGCTTACACAGCTTGGGAAGCGCACAGGCTTTATGATCGAGGGCCATGCGCTAGAGGCTTTTGGCCTGTGTCAGCAGTGTCAGCAACAGCGGAGCTTTTCAGCGTCATCATCATCGTAGCCTAGCGCGCACAGCGCAGCGGAGGACGTATGGCCCGTGAAATTAGTGTTCGGGTAAGCGCTCGGACGGTTCTGCTGACTGTTTTGACGTTGGCCGCTGTGTGGCTGACGATCCTGCTGCAGCACGTGCTCGTGCTGTTTTTTGTGTCGGTCATGTTAGCTGTCGGTATCTCCGGGGCGGTCAATCGGCTAGAGCGGCTGAAGCTGCCACGCTCGCTGGCAATCTTGATGGTGTACCTGCTACTGCTGCTGCTGCTGGTGGGCATGGGCTTTATTTTAGTGCCGCTGGTGCTAAAGCAGATCGGTATTCTGCGCACAGAGCTGCCAAGGCTGGTTGGGGAGCCGCTACGTCAAGGCAGCGAACTGATCGCTGAGCGCTTTCCAGAGCTGCGCTCATCGCTGCCGACCGGCGATTTTGCGCAACAGTCGGCGCAGGCGCTCACCGCACTGATCGGCAACGTTGGCTCCGCTGCGATATCGCTTGGGCGCTCCACCGTCAGTTTCTTAATCAACCTGCTGGTTGTGCTGGTGCTGAGCTTCTTTCTGCTCAGTCGGCGCGATATTGTCGAGCACACGATCGAGATTTTTGTGCCGACAGCCTATCAAGCGCGCCTGCTCGCGGTTAGTAAGACGATTGGGCGACGGCTCGGGCGCTGGGTGATCGCGCAGCTGGTCATTGCAACGTTCTATGCCGTGTGTTTTGGCACAGGGCTGCGTATTTTAGGCGTGCCCTACGCGCTCTCGCTAGGTGTGATCGGCGGCATTCTGGAGCTGGTGCCCTACGTTGGCGGCTTTGTGGCCACGATTCTAACCATGATCGTGGCCTTTACTGTTGAGCCAAGCTTGGCGCTGTGGGTGCTGGGCCTGCATGTTGTGATCGGCAACATCGAGGTGCATGTGCTTGCGCCAAAGGTGATGGGGCGGGCCGTCGAGACACACCCGGTGGTGGCAATCCTGGCGCTGTTCAGCGGTGTGGAGCTGCTAGGCTTCGTCGGCGCGTTCATCGCCATTCCGCTCGCTGTTGTGGGCCAAACGCTCGTCGAGGAGTTCTGGATCAAGCGGGTGAAGCAGGCCAAGCATGTGGCCACGTACACGCCGCCAGCGGTTGAGCCGCCCAGCCTCATCGATGATGAATCGCCGCCACCACAGACGGCGCACTCCTCGCATCAGGCCTAGCTGCTTGGCAGCAGCGCGCTTGACAGCGTTCATTATTGCACTATACTTCACAATACATTGTGAATAGAACCACGCACGCCCATCCAGGGGCTTAATAGCGCACCGCCGCGCACCCATTCCGCTGGCGGGCGAACTAAGAAGGAGTGCGGGATGGATATCTCCCCGATCACTATTCCAGATGTTGTTGTGCGGCGGTTGCCGATCTATGCACGCAGTCTGGCCTATTTGGCGGAGGAAGGCATTGAGTCGGTTTCGTCGCAGGAGCTGGGCGAGCGGATTGGTGTCACAGCTGCGCAGATCCGCAAAGACCTCTCGTACTTTGGTGAGTTCGGCAAGCAGGGCATTGGCTACAACGTCGAGTACCTGCTAGGGCATATTCGGCGCATCCTCGGCCTGACCGACTCATGGCCGGTGGCGCTGGTTGGCGCTGGCCAGCTAGGCCAAGCCATCGCACGCTACGAGGGGTTCTCCACACGTGGCATCAATATTGTTGGTGTATTCGATAACGATCCAGACAAAGTGGGTATGGATTTAGGCCGGCTCATCGTGCAATCGTATGCCGAGATGGCCAAGCTCATCGACAACCAGCATATTCGGCTGGCGATTGTAGCTGTTCCAGCGAGCCAAGCGCAGCAGGTTGTTGATCAACTCGTTGAACATGGCGTGCGCGGCATCCTTAACTATGCGCCGATTGTGGTGCAGGTTCCCGATGGTGTGTGGGTTCGCCATATCGATCCAGTGGCTCTGCTCCACAGCATGACCTACTATCTCGCACGTGAGGAGGCCCGCTCTCACGTCGATCAACAGTAACGCTCTTTTTTGTTGCTCCGCGACGCCACGACCACCGTGGCGTCTTTTTGGGTTTAGGCTACACGAGCCAGCCACGCTCGCTCGCTACGGCGCGGAGGTGCTGCGCGATCTGTGAGAGCACCAGCTGCGCATCAATATCGCGCGCAGGCAGCCAAAAACGGGCCGTGACCTCGATGGGATCGCTCGCGACGTTGGTGATGAGCACCTCGGCTGCTGGCTGAGACTGCACCGGCTTGCTCTGGCGCAGCGCTGCCTCAAGCAGCGGAATAGCCTCTGGCAGAGGCGTTGTGCCCTTGAGCTTGAGCGGCAGCATGTAGCGCCGATAGGTGTAGCGCGTCAGGTTGGCAATGTTGCCAGTGTAGATGGTAGCGTTGGGAATAAAGACCTCGCGGCCATCATCGGTGCGAATCGTCGTTGCACGTAGCGCCAGCTCCTGCACAATGCCCTCCTCGCCAGCAATAGCGATACGGTCGCCGATGCGAAATGGGCGCTGAAAGAGCAGCAGCAAGCCCGCAGCAAAGTTCTTGGTGATGTCCTGCAGCGCAAAGCCGATCACCAGCCCGCTAATGCCTAGGCCGGCCACAAACGATAGCGCCAGCTGCCCCCAGCCCATCACCAGCAAGATGATGATAAAGCCAGCGATAATAACCAGTATCCGCACAGAGCGCGCAATCAGGTCCTCGATCTCCACCGCCAGCTCAACCCGCCCAAGCACGCGGCGGGTAGCCAGGCTGGCGAGCCGCACCAGCCAGCGCAGAATCAACAAAATAACAACGACCGCCAGCAGCCGCGGCCAGTACTCGATGAGCGTTAGACGCCAGCGCTCAAAGTAGAGACTCCAGTTCATCGCGCAACTTCCTCCTTTTTACAATAGCGGTGGCTCCGCCTAGATGGCCAAAGCAGAATCTAGGCCAGATGCCACTATCCACCGGCCATCCACAGCATTCCACAAGATTTCCACACTCTTTCCACGCATCCAGGTTATGTTTAATCAGGTATCATGAACACGATTGTTTATAATACAGCCAATGGTGTATATCGATTCACCGTTGGACAGGGCCGACCCTGCCGGGGGCGTGAGGCTGCGCCCCACACCGCGTTGCACTGCGCGGCTGCCTACGTGAACGGGCTTCCCGGGGCGGACAGGGGCAGGGCCAACCCTGCCGGGGGCGTGAGGCTGCGCCCCACACCGCGTTGCACTGCGCGGCTGCCAACATGAACGGACATACTGGGGTTGGGCAGGGGCAGAGTGCAGCCCTACCGAGGGCGTAGTACGACAGCTAGCCCGCTCGCTTGGCAGAGCTCGCAATCTGCCGTACAGTGGTCTAGCGCGGTCAAGCAGGGTGCAGCCCTGCCGGGGGCGTGAGGCTGCGCCCCACACCGCGTTGCACTGCGCGGCTTCCAACGTGAACGGACATACTGGGGTTGGGCAGGGGCAGAGTGCAACCCTGCCGGGGGCGTGAGGCTGCGCCCCACACCGCGTTGCCCTGCGCGGCTGCCTACGTGAACGGACATACTGGGGTTGGGCAGGGGCAGGGCCAACCCTGCCGGGGGCGTGAGGCTGCGCCCCACACCGCTTTGCATTGATCGGTATACAACGTAAATTGGTATAGCTGGCAGGAGGCCGCGCATGCCGTATTTAATCGATGGACACAACTTAATTGGGCAGATGCGCTCACTCAAACTCAGCGATCCCGACGACGAGGCCAAGCTGGTGATGATTCTCGGGCGCTTCGCCATGCGCCGCAACCGGCGCGTGGTGGTGGTGTTTGATCGCGGCGTGCCAGGCCAAAATGTGCTCAGCACCAACCATGTCAGCGTGCAGTTTGCGCGCTCGCCCTCGGATGCCGACACAAAGATTATTAAGCAGCTTCGGCGCTTGGTTTCGCCACGCGAGTGGGTGCTCGTCTCGTCAGATCGGGCGCTCACCAGCGTGGCCGACGAGGTGGGGACGCGCGTCATCCGCTCGCATGAGTTTGCCGCGATTCTGGCTGCCATGGATGCGCCGCCGCCGTTTGACGCCGAGCGCGCTGCGGCCCACGCCCATGTGCCGGGCAAGCAGCTCGGCGAGTGGTTCGACGTGTTTGGCGTTGATGAGGATGTGGCGCAAGCGCCGATCGATCTGCAAAAGAAGCCCAAGCCAAATCCACTGCCCAGCCGTCGGCAGAAAAAAACCGATCCGCGGTTTGCGGTACAATCTGAGCCGGAGCCAACCAACAACAATCCGGTGCCGCGCGAGGCCGACGGACGTGTGCGGCGCTCACGGGGCGGGCCGCATCCGATCTCTTCGGAGGGCGAGCCGCTGCACAAGCCGCCGCCGCCGGTGCACCCGGACGAGATTGACGAGTGGCTTAAGTTTTTTGGGGTGGATGACGACGTGCTCTAGAGACAGCGCACGTTCGGCATAGCAAGCGCCGCATGTAGGCCAAAGTGAGGTCGATGATGTCCGAGAGCGCAACTGAAGGGCGCAAAGTAGATCATATAAACATCGTGCTAGGCGAAGATGTCAAAGCCAAGGGTGTGACAACCGGCTTCGAGCGCTACCGATTCGAGCACTGTGCGCTGCCAGAGCTAGCGCTGCAGGATATTGATCTGAGCACGACACTGTTCAACAAGCAGCTGCAGGCCCCATTTCTGATTAGCTCAATGACTGGCGGAGCCGCCCCGACCGAGCGCATCAATCTGCAGCTAGCTGAGGCGGCGGCGGCGCTAGGCGTGGCGATGGGCGTCGGCTCGCAGCGCGCGGCGATTCACGATGCCAGCCAGGCAGCTTCGTATCAGGTGCGGCGAGTCGCCCCAGCGATTGTGCTGCTGGCCAACGTAGGCGCAGTGCAGCTCAACTATGGCTACGGTGTCGAGCAGTGCCAGCGGGCGGTGGACATGATCGAGGCCGACGCGCTCATTCTGCACTTCAACGCGCTGCAAGAGGCCGTGCAGCCCGAGGGCGACACAAACTTCGCCGGGCTGCTCGGGCGCATCGAGGCCGTCTGTCGGGCGCTTGAGGTGCCGGTCATCGCCAAAGAGGTTGGCAATGGCATCAGCGGGCGGGTCGCACGCCAGCTGCTTGATGTCGGCGTGGCGGCGATCGATGTGGCTGGCGCTGGCGGCACAAGCTGGAGCGAAGTCGAGCGCTATCGTCAGCCAACCGCACGCGGGCGACGGGTCGCCGGAACATTCGCTAGCTGGGGCCTGCCCACCGCCGCGGCCATCCAGCAGGTGCGCGCAGCCTGCCCTGATACGCTGATCATCGGCTCTGGCGGCGTGCGCACTGGCCTTGATGCGGCCAAGGCGCTGGCGCTTGGGGCGGATATCGCGGCCTCGGCGACGCCGAACTTGGCGGCGCAGGACAGCGGCGGCACCGACGCGATCATCGACGCTATCGGCGCGCTCATCGACGAGCTGCGCATCACGATGTTCTGCACCAGCACGCCCAACCTTGCCGCACTGCGCCGCACACCGCTGAGCACGATTTAAGTTAAAGGAGCACCTATGAGCCTGCGCCCGCCGCTGCCGGTCTACGCCAACCACACGCTGAGCGTCGCTGGAACCAAAGGGCCGGAGGAGATCGCGCTGCTGCAGCGCAGCCAAGGCGACGAGGTGTTCATCGCCTGGCATGGCCTCACAGCCAATAATCGGCTGTGGTTCTGGGATGCGCTGTGGGAGCGCGGCGAGGTCTGGCTGGCGGGGCTGCCTGGTCACGGCGCGGTGCGGCGCTACGCTCCGCAGCACTACTGGAGCTGGGATGCCGCGCATTTTATCAGCGTTGGCGCGGCGCTGGCGCAGCAGTTCGCCGGGCGCAAGCTCACGCTGATCGGGCACTCGACAGGCGGAATGATCGCGCTGGGCGTGGCAACGCTGCTGCCGGAGCTTGTCGAGCGGCTGGTGCTGATCAGCCCAGTCGTGTGGGGCGAGCTGCGCGGTATCATCGGGCTGTGGGCGCGGCTGGCGCGGCATCCGCTGCTGCTGCACCAGGCCGTGCGCGCCACCCTGGCAGGCGGGCGACTCTCGCGGCGCGTGTTTTTTCTCTCGCTGGCGGGCTTCGCCGCCGACTGGGCGGGGCTGTTCAACAATCCGCACACGGCGCTGGCGGTCCGCGAGGGCTATCACGCCTACCAGCATACGCCGCTGCTGGGCATCAGCGGCACTGCGCGCGTGATCGCACAGGCAGATCTGCGGGCGCAGGTACAGGCACGGCCGTTCAACAAGCCTACGCTGATCATCCATGGCACGCGCGATCCGGTTGTGCCCTTCAAGCAGGGGCGCTGGCTCAGCGAGACGCTGCCGAATGCGTATCTGGCGGCCATGCCTGGCGTGGGGCACCTGCCATTTGGCGAGCGCGAGCCGCTGTGCATGCGCTGGGTGACGGACTGGCTGGCGCTGCACTGAAATCGCTCACGTGTTCGACTCCACGGTGCTGCATCTAGTATAATGCTATGTCACATCAGTGCGACTGCTGGACCAGCGCTAGAAAAAAGGTCGTGGTAGCGGCTGCCAGACCTGCGGCAACGTGCCGCCATCTGCGCAGTGAACAATGCCTGTTGAGCAGGAAACGATTGGGAGATTAGGGCGCAGCCCGCTCCCACAGCGCGGCAGCGCCCCGCGCACCTGGCTACGTTTTTGATTGAATGGGAAAGTGGATGTACGTTTCGCGCCTGGTGCTGCAAGATTTCCGCCTCTATCGTCGGCTCAACCTAGACCTGCCACACGGCGTGACGCTGTTCTACGGGTCCAACGCAGCGGGCAAGACGACGCTGCTGGAAGCGCTCTTCTATCTGGCGACAACCCGCTCGCCACGGGCCTCGGCTGACCGCGAGCTGATCGCGCTAGAGGCACAGGGCGACCTGGGGCTGCCACCGTTTGCGCGCCTGAGCACGGTGGTGCACGTCGGCGCGGCCGAGCCGCTGAAGCTCGATGTGGTTATCCAGCGCAAATATGGCTCCGGCGGCGATCTGCTGCCCTCCTCGCAGAAAACAATCAAGGTCAACGGCATCAATCGACGCGCAATCGATCTGATCGGGCAGCTGCGGGTCGTGATGTTCGCCCCGCAGGATGTGAACCTCGTGACCGGCTCGCCCGCCGAGCGGCGACGCTACCTCGATGTGACGCTCTCACAGATCGACCATGGCTATGTGCGGGCGCTGGCGCGCTACAATCAGGTGCTGGCCCAGCGCAACAGCCTGCTGAGGACCTGGCGCGACCAGCGCCGCACCCAGCGCGCAGGCGATGAGCTGCTGTTTTGGGATGAGGAGCTGACCAGCGCGGGCGCGCGCGTGCTGCGCGAGCGGCGGCAGGCCGTCGAGCGGCTGAGCAAGCTGGTGCAGACGATCTACACCGAGATCACCGGCAGCGACCTGGAGCTAACGCTGCGCTACATCGATACGACCGCGGCCGACGATGCCGCCGCCTTCGCCCATGTGCTCAAGCAGCAGCGCCGCGCCGAGGTGGAGCGCGGCATGACCCTGAGCGGCCCGCATCGCGATGATCTGTCGATCCTGCTCGCCGAGCGCGAGGTCGGCGTGTTCGGATCGCGCGGGCAGCAGCGGGCAACCACGCTCGCCCTCCGGCTGGCGGAGGCGGAGCTGATGCGCGAGCGCACCGGTGATCGGCCAGTGCTGCTGCTTGATGACCTGCTGTCCGAGCTAGATAGCCAGCGGCGCGAGCATCTGATGCATGCGATTGTGCGGCCGGACCAACAAGCGCTGATCACCGCCACCGACCTTGATGATTTTGCGCCGAGCTTTTTGAAGCAAGTGACGCGGATGCACGTTGACCACGGCCAAGTCTTCCCAGCCTAGGCCCAGCGAGCGCCATACCGCGATCTACGCGACACAAACGAGGTATGTATGCAACACCCACTGCTGGCGGGGCTGAACCCGCAACAACAAAAAGCGGTGCTGGCCATCGAGGGGCCGGTGCTCGTCTTAGCTGGGCCTGGCTCTGGCAAAACGCGCGTGCTGACGCACCGCATCGCCTACTTGATCAACGCGGTGGGCGTGCGCCCGTGGCAGATCCTTGCTGTGACCTTCACCAACAAGGCCGCGCGCGAGATGCGCGAGCGCCTGGCCAAGCTGATCGGCGAAGGCCCGGCACACCAGGTGGTGATGGGCACGTTCCACTCGATCTGCGCGCGCTGGCTGCGCCACGACATCGAACACCTCGGGCGCGGGCGCGACTTTGTCATCTACGACAGCGACGACCAGCAGCGGCTGATTGGGCAGGTGCTCGCAGAGCTAGACCTTGATCCGAAAAACTACCACCCGCGCTCGATCCACAGCCGCATCTCCGCCGCCAAGAACGAGATGCTCGGCCCCAGCGAGTTCGCCTATCAGGCCAACTCGTACTTTGATGAGATCGTGGCGCGCTGCTTTGAGCTGTACGAGAAGAAGCTGCGCGCCAACAACGGCCTCGACTTCGACGACCTGCTGCTCAAGATCGTCCAGCTGTTCGAGACGAATCCTAGCGTGCTGGAGCGCTATCAGAACCAGTTTTTGCACGTCATGGTCGATGAGGTGCAGGACACCAACCGCGTGCAGTATGCGCTGATCAACCAAGTTGGCGCAAAGCACAACAACTACTTCTTGATCGGCGACATCCAGCAGTCGATCTACGCCTGGCGCGGCGCACGGCTGGCGAATGTGCACGAGTTCGAGGAGAGCCACCCCGATGTGAAGATCATCCCGCTGGAGCAGAACTATCGCTCGACGCAGCCGATCTTGGACGTGGCGCAGTCGATCATCAGCGCCGCCACCGACCGCCGCCACACCACCTCGATCTGGACCGAGCAGACCGAGGGCGTGCAGGCCAAGCTGATCGAGTCCTACGACGGCGACGAGGAGGCGCGCTGGGTGGCCGATGAGATCATCCGCGCGCGCGCACGCAATCCCTATGAACTCAGCGACTTCGCCGTGATGTACCGCACCAACGCGCAGTCGCGCGCGCTGGAGGAGGCGATGATCAGCCGCAACATCCGCTACAAGCTGGTCGGCGGCACGCGCTTCTATGAGCGCAAGGAGGTCAAGGATCTGCTGGCCTACCTGCGCGTGATCCACAATCCCAGCGACGAGGTAAGCCTGCTGCGCATCATCAACACGCCCACGCGCGGCATTGGCGCAAAGACGCTCGATCAGGCCATCGGCTGGGCGCGCGAGATGGATGTGCCGCTGTGGGCGGCGCTGCAGCTGCTGATCGACGAGCACGAGGTTCAGCACCCGTTCGGCGGCCGGGCGCGCGCGGCCCTGGCTGGATTCGCGCGCTTCATCCAAGGGCTGATCGATCAAAAACATGAGCTGTACCTGCCCGAGATTTTGCAGCGTCTGCTGGATCGACTCGACTATCAGCAAGCGCTGGTGGCCGAGTATGGCGAGGAGGATGCCGAGAGCCGCTGGGAGAACGTGCTTGAGCTGCACAACGTGGCCAACGAGTACATCGGTCTGGCCGTCGAGCTACAGCTGCCAACGTTTCTGGAGGAGGTCGCGCTGATCAGCGATGTTGACACGCTCGATCGCGACCAGGAGCCAGGCGTGACGCTGATCACGCTGCATCAGGCCAAGGGCCTAGAGTACCCGGTGGTGTTCATCGTGGGCTTGGAGGAGGGCCTGCTACCACACTCGCGCTCGGTCAGCGACATCGACAGCCTGGAGGAGGAGCGGCGGCTGCTCTACGTGGGCGTGACACGCGCCAAAGAGCGGCTGTACCTGATGTACGCCTTCCGGCGCGCGCTGTGGGGCCGCTTCGAGCAGACAGTGCCCTCGCGCTTCCTGTCCGACGTGCCCGACGAGCAGATCGAGCGCGCGCCAACCCGCGAGCGTATCGCACCGCCGCAGCCTGGCATCCGGCGCATGCCTGCGCCCAGCGGCAAGAGCATGTGGGAGCAAGCCAGCGCGCAGTCGACGCGCCCGAAACCGCGCCCAGAGCGGCCAGCGCAGACAGAGACGCAGTGGAGCGCGGGCCAGAAGGTGCGCCACGCACTGTTTGGCCAGGGCACCGTCATCACCAGCAAGCTGGTGGGCGACGACGAAGAGGTGACGGTGGCCTTCCCAGGCAAGGGCGTGAAGAAGCTGCTGGCGGCCTTTGCCAAGCTTGAAAAAGTTGATTAGGTTAAGCCTAGATGATGGTTTGACCAACAGCGGGCGGCGTGGTACATTCGGCGCGACATAACCCTGAACCACCGGACAAGGAGAACTCAATGCGTCGTATACTTGCGTCTGGGCTGCTGGTGCTGGTGCTGACCGCGTGTGGCAGCAGTCAGGCCACCTCGACACCGGCCAGCACAGCAACCACAGTGGCCCAGGCCAGCGCGCCGACCGCCGCCGCCAGCGCCACGCCGATTGCCACCGCCACCGCGCTTCCAACGGCGACGGCCGGGCCAACGCGCACGCCGCGGCCAACGCGCACACCTGCACCCACACCATCGCCGCTGCCAACCCAGACAGTGCCGCCGGAGATCACCGCCGAGCCAGCCGAGCTGGATACGCCCAATCTCTCCGAGGAGAACGCGCCGCCCACGCCCAAGCCCGAGCCAAAGCCCAACCCGGAAAGCAACCCCGACGTGCCTGTGCGCGTGATGCTGCCGTCGGTCGGCATCGACGCCGAGCCAATCTCGGTGGGCCTCGACGAGCAGCGCGTGCCGATCGTGCCCAAGCACGACGTTGGCTGGTATAACCTCAGCGCACGGCCAGGCGAAGGCGAAAATGTCGTGTTCTGGGGCCATGTGCTGCGCTGGAAAGACTCGCCCGACATCCCGGCCCCGTTCGCCAACCTCAAAAACGCCCAGATCGGCGACAAGGTGGTGGTCTACACCGCCGACGGTACCGAGCACGCCTATGCGGTGACACAGCAGGTTTGGGCCACGCCGGATCAGGTGCAGTACATTCTGCCCGTCGGCTCCGAGCGCGTAACGCTCGTCTCGTGCATCGGCGATAAGGTCATCGGCGAGCAGGGCGTTGAGCTAACTCACCGCCTCATCACGATCGCCGAGCCGCTTAACTAGCGTCGGCATATCTGCAAGCATCACACGCGCCGTCCTGGCTACAAGCAGGACGGCGCGTGTGATTCACGCCACTGGGCATGTTCATATCTGGCTACGCCGTTGTTGCTGAAAACTAGCGCGTGATTCTCGCCGCTATGCGTGCGCCAGTGTCAGGTCTGCGCTCGGCGCACGGCGGGCGACGGCAACAGCGGGGCGGCATTGCCGCTGGCGCTG
>JABXJS010000049.1 GCA_013538855.1 Herpetosiphonaceae bacterium | reverse complement strand
CGCGCCCACCCTCGCCGCCGCCGAGGACGCCGCCTACACCCAGCCGAGCGCCGCCGACGCAGCGCCCACAGCGCCCATCCACGGCTCCGACGCCACCGCCGCCGAGCGCGCCGCCGCCAGCCTGTCGCACCAGACAGCGGAGGACGCAGACAGCACAGCCAGCGGGACGCCGCTCCCGTCCGTGGCCGCCGACGCCAGCGACCACCCGGCCCACGCTGCGCCGACCGCTGACAATCCAGCGACTACCCTTCATCATCATCAGCATGCTGATGTGCAGCCAGTGGATGCCGCTGCGGACGCCGCTGCTGCTCAGTCCGCTCAGCCTAGCTCTGACGGCCAAGCCAGCGCTGCGCACACACCACCCGCTGATGCGCCAGCGCCCCGCTCAGGCCCAGCCAGCGCTGATGGCCCAGCCGGGCGCAAGCGACGCATTCCAGGTTGGGCGCTGCCGGTTGGCCTTGTCGTGCTGCTGCTGCTGCTGCTCCAGCTCTTTGTGAGCAGCTTCGCCGACAATCCAGCCGTGCTCAGCGCCAGCGCTGGCATTCGCATCCTGATTGTGGTGCTGCTCGCGCTGCTGGCCTACCGCCTGCCCCAGAGCCGCCGCGATCCCTGGAGCCGCTGGGCGCTGATCCTGGCGCTGCTTGGTGCCGCCGTCGCCCTCGGTGTCGAGAGCGTGTTTGTGCGCGATCACCTGGCCCCGCTCACGTGGGCCAGCGGCCCCAACCAGTCCGAGCGCATGAACACCGTGTTCAAGTTTGGCTATCAGGTGTGGGTGCTCTGGGGGCTGGCCGCCGCCCTGCTGCTGCCGCAGCTCATGCACACCCTGCGCCGCACCAATCGCATAGCCTATGGCATCTGGAGCGGCGTGATCACGCTGCTGGCCGCCACAATGCTGATCTTCCCGATCTTCGGGCCGCTCAGCCGCATCGGCACGCGCTTCGACGACTTCCCGCAGGGCCTCTCGCTCGACGGCCTCGACTTTATGCAGGTCGGCAAGTACAACGCCGAGAACAGCCGCATCGCGCTCGCCGATGACGGCGCAGCCATCGACTGGATCACCCACAGCATCAGCGGAACGCCGGTGCTGCTCCAGTCGGAGCAGGAGTTCTATCGCGCCTACGGTGTGCGCATCGCCGCCAACACGGGCCTGCCCACCGTCGTCAGCGCCCTGCATGCCAATGAGCAGCGCCCCGGCCCGTATATCGACGAGCGCGTGCGCGACGTGCAGGAGATCTACAGCGGCTCCGATCCGCTCAAGACGCTCTGGCTGCTGCACAAGTACGCTGTTGACTATGTGTATATCGGCCCGCTGGAGCGCCTGCGCAACCCCGAGGGCGTGCAGAAGTTCGCGGCCATGCAGGGCCTTGAGCAGGTCTACAGCCAAGGCGACGTGACGATCTACCGCACAACGCCGGAGCTACGCAATCTCGCCTTCCAGTGGCGGCCATTCGCGCCGCCGCCGGTCGTCAGCGGCACAGACAACAATGGCAACGGCACCACCGAGCCGCCGCCGCCACCGCCGCCGACCAACTCGGAGCAGGAGGCCCAGCTCGTCGCCGCGCTGGCCAACTACGAGAGCGACCCAGACAATGCTGGCTATGCCTTCGAGGCTGGCCGCCAGCTGTGGGCCAGCGGCCAGGGCGAGCGCGCCGCCGGTATCCTGCAGGGAGCCGCCGACGCCCATCCCAACGATATCGCCATGCACCACCTGCTCGGCGATGTGCTGCTCTCGCTTGGGCGCTTCGACGAGGCCGTCAGCGCCTATCAGCAGGGCTACGACGCTGGCTCCACACCGGAAAACCTGAACAAGCTGGGCACCGGCTACCTGGCCTGGGCCAGCATCGAGGAGTCCAAGCTCGCCGATGCTGAGCGCAGCTTCAAGCAGGCCATCGAAGAAAAGCCCGCGCTGCCCGATCCCTACTACCATCTCGGCGAAGTCTACGAGCGCCTCGATCAGCCCGACAAGGCGCGCGAGGCCTACAACAACTACCTTGCCGTAGCCCCGCCCGATGGTCAGTGGGTTGAAATCACCAAGGTGCGCCTGGCCGCTTTGCAGTAGGCTGCGCCACTGAGCGATGAGATAATGCTATGTTTGTTGTGATCCTGCGCTGGTGGCTAGCGCTGCTCGCCGTTGGCCTGCTGGGCCTGCCGCTCACCACCTGGCTGTTCCGCTATGTGCCCGGCCGCGGCTTGGCCTTCAGCAAAATTCTTGGCACGCTGGTCATCGGCTTTGTGGCCTGGCTGCTGGCGATGCTTGGCTTCGGCGGCTTTGGCCTTGGCACGGTGCTTGTCGGCTGCGCGGCCCTGCTCGGCGCAGGCATCTATGCTGCGCGCCTGCGTCCGGCGGACCTGCGCCCGGCCATCCGCGCCCACTGGCAGAGCTGGCTGGCCTGGGAGCTGCTGTTCAGTGTGATGCTCGGCATCGGCGTCTGGCTGCGCCTGCACGGGGCCTATGGCTCGCAGATCTTCGCCACCGAGAAGCCCATGGAGCTGATGTTCCTCAACTCGGTGCTCACCAGCCCCGCCTTTCCGCCACAGGACCTCTGGCTGGCTGGCTACTCGATCAACTACTACTATCTTGGCTATGTGCTCGTTGGCGCGCTCACCGCGCTCAGCGGCGTCGCGGTTGGCGCGGCCTTCAACCTTGGCGTCGCTACGCTGCTGGCCTTCACCGCCCTCGGCTGTGCTGGCATCGTCGCCGCGCTGATCGGCAGCGCCCAGGCGCAGGGCGAGCGCCTGCCCAACGGTCGCGCACGCTGGGCGCGCATGGCCGCCGCCCTTGCCGCAGTGGTGCTGGTGCTACTCACCGGCAACCAGCTCGGCGCGCTACAGCGCATCGTCGGCTCGTCGCAGGTCAACGCGCTCAGCAGCAGCCAGCGCGTCAGCGTGCTCATGCAGGCGCTCAGCGGCCAGGAGCCGCGCACACTCGACCCGGCCACGGTCAAGGCCCCGCTCAACAGCGCTACACTCCAGCCCATGAATGGCTTCGACTGGTGGGCACCCTCGCGCGCGATCTACGACGACACCGGCAGCGAGCAGCGCCCCATCGACGGCCAGCAGCGCGAGGTCACCGCGCAGTTCGAGGTCATCACCGAGTTTCCCTTCTTCTCGTTCTACCTCGGCGATATGCACCCGCACGTGCTGGCGCTGCCCTGGGTGCTACTGGCGCTGGCCCTGGCCCTGGCCCTGCTGCATCGCCCTGCGCCGCCCGCATGGCTCGCCGATGGGCGCAGCCGCCTGGAGCTGGCGCTCACCGGATTGAGCATCGGCAGCCTCTACGCGATCAACTCGTGGGATGCGCCAACCTACGGCGCGCTCTACGCCGGGGCGCTCGCGCTGCTCTACCATCGCAGCTATCCCGAGCACACCCTGCGCACGCAGTGGAAGTCCTACGCCCGCACGCTGGGCCTGGTCGTGCTCGCCGCGCTGGTGCTGTTCTCGCCCTTCCTGGTCTCGTTCACCTCGTTTGCTGGCCGCAGCGATCTGCCGCCAGCCATCGCGAAGATTCCGGTTATTCGCACCATCGGCCGCATCATCGGCCCGGCGCTCGATCACACCAGCTGGAGCGACTTTGTGGTGATCTTCGGCCTGTTCCTCGTGCCGCTCGGCGCATGGTGGGCCAGCCAGGTGCCCGCCCAGCGCCGCTGGGTGCAGTGGGCCGCCGTCGGCGGGCTGCTGCTCGTCGGCGTGGTGCTGGAGATTCCCGCGCTGGCCTGCGCGCCGCTGGCCTACCTGCTCCTGCGCAGCGCCTGGCGCAACGCCGATCAGACGCCGCGCGCCTTTGCGCTGCTCGTCGGCGGCTTCGCCATCCTGCTGCTGTTTGTGGTCGACTTCGTGTATCTGCGCGACAACTTCGACAAGCGCTTCAACACGGTGTTCAAGGTCTACTATCAGGTCTGGCTGCTGCTGGGCACGCTGGCCGCCTTCGCGCTCTGGAGCCTGCTGGCGCAGGGGCGCTGGCGGCACTGGCGCACCGCCGTCTGGGGGCCGCTCTTCGCGCTGCTGCTCGTCGGCGCATTCGTCTACCCCTACTCGGTCGTCAGCCCGGCCACCGCGCCTGGCTGGGACGTGCCGCGCGTCATCGACGGCCTGGAGAACTCCGGCTACTACAATCAGCAGCTGCGCGCCGCCGCCGCCTGGCTCAAGGCCAACGCCGCGCCGCGCGCTCGCATTGTCAGCAACGTTGGCGACAGCTATCAGGCCGGTGGCGAGATCGCGGCGCTCAGCGGCCGTCCCACGCTGCTCGCCTGGCCATCGTCCCACGAGAGCCTGTGGCGCTCCAAGCAGCCCGACGCCAGCGCCCAGGTCGGCCAGCGCCGCGCCGATGTGCAGACGATCTACACCTCCGCCGATGTGGCGCAGGTGCGTGCGCTCCTCGATCAGTACAAGGTTGACTATATCGTCGTCGGCCCCAACGAGCAGCAGAGCTACCCTGGCCTCAACACAGCCACGCTCGACCAGCTCGCCACCCGCGTGTTCGATCAAGATGGCTGGGCCATCTATCAAGTTAAACGGTGATTGTATATGCGCCTTACGCTTCAACTTACCCGCTTCGGCCGCCAGCTGATCATCGCTGGCGTGATCGCCATCGTCAGCGGCCTGCTCATGTTCGCCCTGGAGGCAGCGAGCCAGGGCGGCGTCAAGTGGTCCAACCTCGGCCTGCTGCTGCTAGCTGGGCTGGGCATTGTGGCGCTGATCTACGCCTATCAGCGCGGCGTCTACTGGGGCAAGCTGCGCAAGCGCCTGCTCAACGCCCACAGCACCGCCCGCGCTCCCGAGGACCCCTACCGCGCCTTGCCGTGGTGGCTGTGGGTCTTCTGGGTGCTCATCGCGCTCGGCCTCTCCAACGGCATCGGCGGCGCGTTCGGCATTCTCTTCGGCGCGCTGCTCGTTGGCTACGGCATCTCCGCCCCGGCGCTCGCCAACCGCGTCACCGAGCTAGAGCGTGGCCGCGTCGAGTTCTACAGCATGCGCGAGCCAGACACGCGCAAGCCCATCGTCGTGCGCTATGTCCCGCGCTTCGACCTCGACGCGGACGCCGAGAGCTAGCCGCCTACTCCACGCCGACAATCGTCACCTCAAAGTCGCCGTTGACCAGCGTGTAGTGCGAACTGTGCTCGTGGCTGTACTCTGCGCAAACGATCTCGCGCAGGCCGCCAGCACAAGCACAAAGCCCAGCCATAGCATCGTGCGCAGGAGTGTTTGCATGGGCTTGCTCCCTTCCACCGTGTATGCGTTTTTTTGATGATTAAGCAGCGTGCTAGCACACTTGGCTGTGCTGCAACAGAGCCAGCGTTATCAGCGCCCCGCCCGCTATTTTCCTTGACGCCCCTGGGCACAGCCCAGCACCCACGTGCGATGGGTTGAGCAGTGGGCGAGCACGGCGAGCACAATCTGTCGCCGTGGAGCGGCGGTTTCTGTACCTCTGAAATCAGCGAGTCCATAATCTGGAACGGAGATGAGTACCGCCGACCGTTGCATATGCCCTAACCTCACACGTAAACAGTTTGACTCTAGAGATGTTCAATGTTACTTTCTCACCTAGAGAAGAACATCCTAACACCTAAGTAACACTTACAAAGAACAAATCTACTACCCAAACATTCCATCAACTTTAAAATATCTAATTCTTAAGAACATACTTAAGGATGTGCTACATATTTGCGCCTAAATATGCTCAGTAGATCACAGGATTGGCTCGGGTGGCGTGTAGGGTCGGTACGGTGCGAGCGGGATAGCCCGAACCATGCCGTAGATGGCCGTTACGGCAT
>JABXJS010000048.1 GCA_013538855.1 Herpetosiphonaceae bacterium | reverse complement strand
GTCCAGCCCTGCACTCCCGTCTGGTCCGATGTAGCGCAATCCCGCGCTGTGCTATCCCGCCCCACGGGCGGATGCGGCACCACCAGGCCCACGATGCGCCGACCAGCGGCCAACTACGGCGGGTCTGTTCATGCTGAATCGCCAGCCCTGCGCTCCCGTCTGGTCCGATGTAGCGCAATCCCGCGCTGTGCTATCCCGCCCCACGGGCGGATGCGGCACCGCCAGGCCCACGCCGCGACCGCCAGCGGCCAACCACGGCGCTGGACATTCACTATTAGGATGGCTGTGATGAGGGTGGTGGCGACTCAGGGTTGAGCTGCTTGATCCAGCTGGCGAGGACAACATCGGTGGAGGAGTGGGCGACGATAGAGATAACAATCGTGAGCGAGACGAGGCTGAAGACCGCCCAGTCGCCAGGCAGATGGGCGCGCCAAGCTAGCAGGCCGTAGAAGATCGACGAAAAGCCTTTTGGCCCAAACCAGGCGGCGACTAAACGCTCCTGCCAGGTGATTATGCTACCAAGCAAGGCTAGCTGGAGCGCAAGGGGGCGCACCAGCACCAGCACCAGCAGCGCAAAGAGCAGCGCTGGCAGCGAGACCGTCAGGCTGGTGATTGCGATCAGCGCGCCGAACAGCAGCAGCGCAAACAGCTTCAGCAGCTCGGCGATTGTCTCGCCAAACTCGTGAAAGGCGTCGCGCATGGGCGGGCTAGACGTGCTAATCGTCACGCCAGCGGCGAAGGCGGCAAAAAACGTGTTGGCGTGCACCATGCTGGCCGTGCCAAATACCACAAGCGCCACAGCAAATGCGCCCAGCGGCCGGTACACGCCGGTCGGCGGCGGCAGAAACAGCTGGACGAAGCGGATGGTGAGCCAGGGGATGAGCACGCCGATAGCGATACCCAGCACAAGCTCCAGGCCAATGCTGGCCAAGCTGTGCGCAGGCGAGCCAGCCAGATGCAAGGCAAAGATCACCGCCGGCAGGGCCAACCCATCGTTGATGCCGCTCTCGATATTGAGCAGCCTGCGCAACCGCAGCGGCACACCCTCGCGCCCAACAATCGCCGCCGCGAAAACCGGATCGGTGGGGCTGAGGATCGCACCAACCAGCAGCGCCAGCGTCCACGACAGGCCGACCAGCCAGTGGGCCAGCGCCGCCGTGCCAATCAAGATCAGCGGCATGCCCAGGCCCAGCGCGCGCGAGGGCAAGCGCCACGTGCTGCGCAGGCTATGCATATCAAGGCGCATCGCATCGGTGTAGAGCACGCTGAACAGCGCGAGCTGCGTAAACTGCGCCACCATCTGATCGTCAGGATTGACCACGATCAAGTCGCCCCAGCCCAGCAGCAGCCCGCCGCCTAAAAAAAGCACCGCTGTCGATAAAATGCTGCGCCCAGCCAGATCGGACATGAGCACAGCAAAAAGCAGCAGTGTACCAAACGCAAGAAAGATAACCATCTTGCCTCCCTATTCACTTACCTGAAGCGGTGCGCGAAGCTCAGGGCTTTTCGTCAGCCGCATCGAGCGGCTCCAGCGTAACCTGTTGGCGCTGAAGCGTGACCTTCTCCTCGTGCACATGCTCATCGACGGTCTTGGTAACGCGCACCTCTTCGACGACAAACCACTGCTTCTGCACCACGACGCGCTCCTCGACGATGGGCACAATCAGCGTAGCGCCCTCGTAGCGCGGCTCAGGCGGGTGCGCATCGCCCACAAAGCGCTGCACTGGCACACGCTCGACGTGGACCTGCTCGGTCGTGAGCGGTGTTGAGATCGTCGATTCCTCGGAATGGGCAGCAAGCACCACGCGCACGCCGCCGGTGGTGACCGTGTGCGGCTGGACCGTGGCGGTCTCCTCGATCACGGGCACCACGCGGGCGACGCCAGGCTGAAGCTTGGCAATATCAGCGGCGCTGAGATCAACGCGCTGGCTGCCGTCGGGCTGCGCGTGCAGCAAGTTGGCCGCCAGCAGCACCTCGATGCCATCGTCAAAGCGCACGTGGACGGCGTTGTTGGCGTCGGTGGCGATGATGCGCCCGCTGACGCCATCGGCACGATGAACCAGAACAGACTGTTGTTCAGTCATAAAAGCGCTCCTCTTGTTCTAGCGCACTCCGCTGTGGCGCGGATTGTGTCCCGCCACAGCGGAGTGCGCACAGCGATAGCTCGACAACGAGCGCTAGCGACGGTTGTCGCGATCATTCGTAACCGTGTTCCAGGCGTGCTGGACAGCGCCCTTGAAGCGATCCCATGTGCTGGGGTTGCGCTCTTCCCAGCGCTGGCGGGCCTGCGGCTCAATGGTGTTCCAGTCGCGGCCGCGCAGCTGGTTGGTCGTCGCCAGGCTATGACCATAGCGGAAGGCGGGATCGTAGTCGTTATAGCTCATGCCGCTTGATTTGAGCGACGAGTTATAGTAGGTGCGGAAGCGATCCTGGTAGCGGCCATAGTCGTCGGTCTCACCGACGGCGCGCTCAGCGTCAACCTTATCGACCTCGACATCGGAGCGCTTGACCGTATCGCGGACCGTCTCGGTGCGCTCGCTGGTATCTTTGGAGATCACGACCTCCTCGACGACGCGGGCGTTCTTAGAGACAACCGGCTCCTCGGTGGTAGAGCGGACCTCGAAGCTGCCGGTGGGCAGATTATCGATGTCGTCGCTGTCGGCAGCGCGGTTGACTGGGCGGCGATCAACGTGGACCTCCTCCTTGCGCAGCTTGACCTGCTCCTCGACCGGCACCTCCTCGACCTCCGAGTAGATGCGCATGCGGCCGCGCTCGACCTCGCGCTTGCCGACCTTGAGCTGCTCCTCAATGACTGGCAGGACAATGTCTTTATCGTTGAAGTCGCGCAGCTTGGCCTTGGTGTAGCCCTGCGAGCGATACTCCTCGTTGCGCTCATCGGCGTTGACCGCGCCCATCTCGGCGTTGGTCAGAATTTGCGCCGCCTCATTGATGCGGTTAGCTGGTGCCTGAACGATGACGAGGATGCCATCGCGATCCAAGAACGAGCTATAGAACGCCTTGTCATTCTGGGGCAGATTGAGCACCGAGTTCAGGTCGGTCTTGTTGGTGGTTACGCGAATGTCGTCGCGCTGAAAGCCGCTTGCGACCAAGCGCTCGCGCGCCTGCTCGGCATCGCGACGGTCCTCAAACAGCCCAATTGTTGATACATTATTCATACGTGCTCCTTTCCTCACAGCGTATCCTTATTCAACACTGCCCTAGACCGCAAGCACTGTGCCAGCGCAGGATCTACAAAGTAGCTGTGGCAGGCAGCACACAGCCCCATCCGTGTAGGCCAGATGGGGCTGTGTATATGAATTATGTGCGTGAAAAACAGGGAGCTGGATGCAGCTTGCTGCGGCTACGGCGTCCAGCCTGGCGTATCGCACGTATCCATGTTGCCCGACTGCAGGCCGTCGCGCAGAGCCAGCTGGCGCTGCTCAGAGGAGCCGTGCGTCCACGACTCAGGCGAGACATAGCCCTGCGACTGCTGCTGAATGCGGTCATCGCCGACGGCGGCCGCAGCATCGAGGCTCTGCGCGATCTCGGCATCGGTTACTTCAGTGAGGTAACCTGTCTCGGTAGCATTGCGAATCCACACACCAGCAAAACAATCGGCCTGTAGCTCGGTCATCACCGCACCGCTGTTCGGCCCGGTGTCACGTGAGCCAGCCGCCGCATCGAGCACGCCGATGAGGTCCTGGACGTGGTGGCCATACTCGTGCGCCACCACATAGGCCTGTGCAAAATCGCCGCCCTGTGCGCCGA
The DNA here is from genome assembly GCA_013538855.1 of Herpetosiphonaceae bacterium. Taxonomy (GTDB): domain Bacteria; phylum Chloroflexota; class Chloroflexia; order Chloroflexales; family Herpetosiphonaceae; genus OHK22. The sequence continues at coordinate 31,219 of JABXJS010000048.1, read as the reverse complement.
AGCGCGCGCGCAGCTCATCAAAGAAGCTCAGATCGAGGTAGACCTGCTTGTCGCGCGGGCAGTAGAATGGGCCAACCGCCGCGCTGGCATAGCCGCAGCCAGCCTGTGTTGCGCCGGTGAAGAGCACGAGTGTGGCGGGCGAGTAGCTGGCCCCGCGATCGGCAAACTCTGCGCTCCAGTAGTCCTGAATACTATTGACAAAGCCGACAATACGGCAGTCCTCGCGCTCATTGGCATCGCTGCCCGTCTGACATTCCTGCTGGATATCAACGGTTGAGCCAGCGCTCTGCCCTGATGTTGAGGGCTGCGCGCCTGGATTGCCAAGATCGGCTGGATTGATGCCAAACAGCATCGCCACCAGCAAAACAACCAGGCCGATGCCGCCGCCGCCAAGCGCGATAGCGGTGCCGCCGCCGCGCCCGCGCCGATCCTCAACCTGCGATGGGTCTAGACGTTTTTGACTATTAAAAGGCATTGGTCGATCCTCCGCACCTCACGCTGAGCGCAGCGCCCTGGAGCATTCAGCCGCGCTCACTGATGAAGCGTATTGATATGAATGTTGGCCTGCCACATAGCGTGCGCACTCCGCGCCATTCTTTAGGGCGGTGATCGGATGCTGCTGTGCTCACCACACGCTCGCTGTGGAGTTGGGCCATCTGCCAAGAAGAAGGCAAAAGCTATGCCATGAAGAACCAAGCCGCGCTGTTCGTGCTTGCTCAGGTCAAAATCAACCAGATTTCTGCAATTGTAGCTCCTTCGTTGACTACGCTGGATCGAAATCCCCGCTGTGATGTGATCAGGCTCATAATAGCAAGTTCCAGCAGAAAAAGAAACGCAAGGTGTGCAATCAGCACAAGCCTTGCGTTTCCAATAACGTGCGCAGCGGATTGATCAGCGTGCGCGCTTACAAGCTCACAGAGCGCTACACATCCAAGTTGCGCACATCGGCGGCGTGGGTTTGGATGAAGCGGCGGCGCGGCGGCACGAGATCGCCCATCAGCATGGTGAAGGTCTCGTCGGCCTCGCGGGCGTCCTCGATGGTGACCTGTAGCAGCAGGCGGTTCTGCGGGTTGAGCGTCGTCTCCCACAGCTGCTCGGGGTTCATCTCGCCCAGCCCTTTGAAGCGCTGCACAGTGTAGCGCGTGCCCGCGTTAAGCGTGCGGATGTACTCATCGCGCGCATCCTCGTTGAACACATACTTGTAGTTCTTGCCGTGCTGAATGCGGAACAGCGGCGGCTGGGCCAGGTACAGGTGGCCGTTGACGATGATCTCGCGCATATGGCGGAAGAAGAAGGTCAGCAGCAGCGTGCGAATGTGGCTGCCGTCGACGTCGGCGTCGGCCATCAGCATAATGCGGTGGTAGCGCAGCCGCGCCAGGTCGAACGTCTCGCCGATGCCGGTGCCAAGCGCCGTGATCAGCGCCTTGACTTCGTTGTTGGCCAGCATCTTATCGAGCCGCGCCTTCTCGACGTTCAAAATCTTACCGCGCAGCGGCAGGATCGCCTGGAAGCGCCGATCACGGCCCTGTTTCGCGCTCCCCCCAGCGGAGTCGCCCTCGACCAGGAACAGCTCGCAGTGGGCTGGCTCTTTATCGGAGCAGTCGGCGAGCTTGCCGGGCAGGGCGAAGCCTTCGAGCGCGCCCTTGCGCTGCACGAGATCGCGGGCCTTGCGGGCGGCGTCGCGGGCGCGCGAGGCCAGCAGGGCCTTCTCGATGATGCGCTTGGCCTCGGAGGGGTTCTCGTCGAGGAAGGTGCCGAAGGCCTCGTTCATGGCCGTCTCGACGGCGCTCTTGGCCTCGGGCGTGGCCAGCTTGACCTTAGTCTGGCTCTCGAACTGCGGGCGAAACAGCTTGACGCTGATGATCGCCGTCAGGCCCTCGCGCACATCGTCGCCGGAGAGGCTCTCGCCGTCCTTGAGCAGCCCCTTGGAGCGCCCATACGAGTTGATGGTGCGGGTCAGCGCCGTGCGGAAGCCGGTCACGTGGGTGCCGCCGTCGGGGTTGGCGATGTTGTTGGTGAAGGCCAGCAAGTTCTCGTTGAAGTCGCCGGTGTACTGCAGCGTCACCTCAACATTGACATTCTCGACCTGCTTTTCGACATAGAATGGCTGGCCGAGCAGCGGCCCCTTCTCGCGCGTCAGGTGGCGCACGAATGAGACAATGCCGCCGTCGAAGTAGTACGTGACCTCGCGGTCGCCGACATAGTCGATGAGCTTGAAGCGCAGGCCCTTGGTCAGGTAGGCCATCTCGCGCAGGCGGTTCGACAGCGTGCGGAAGTTAAATTCGGTCGTCGTAAACAGCGTCGGCGACGGCTTAAACACGATTGTCGTGCCCGTGTCATCGGCGTTGCCAACGGCCTTCACTGGCGCTTTGGGCGCGCCGAGCGCGTACTCCTGCACCCAGAGCTTGCCATTCTGGCGCACCTCGGCGCGCAGCCACTCGGAGACAGCGTTGACGGCAGAGACGCCGACGCCGTGCAGGCCGCCGGAGACCTTGTAGCCCTGCGAGCCTTTGAACTTACCGCCGGCGTGCAGCTCGGTGAGCGCAAGCTCCAGCGCCGAGCGTTTTTCAACCGGGTGCATGCCAGTAGGAATGCCGCGGCCGTTGTCGATCACAGCCACCGAGCCATCCTGGCGCAGCTCAACGATGATGATATCGCAGTAGCCGGCCAGAGCCTCGTCCACAGAATTATCAACAACCTCGTACACCAGGTGGTGCAGCGCAGCGGCGTCGTTGCCGCCGAGGTACATACCCATATTTTCGCGGACAGCTTCCATGCCGCGCAACATCTGGATCTGCGAGGCGTCGTAGTTACTCTGATGCGTCGTAGTCGCCATTTATCCCTCACTTGCGAAAATGATCGGCACTGTGTGCTCCAGATGCGCAACGTGATCTCGGTAGAAGACCATGCGCGCGGCCGCCAGTGTCGTACTAAGAGCTGCGTATATCCCCGCAGCGGCCACCATGCTCGTCGGGGTGGTCAGTAGCGGGCCAAGCAGAAGCGCCCCACCTTGGCTTAGGACAAACGTTGCCCCAACAAAGATTAGCGTCGCACGCCAATTGTGCCGAACAAGATTATAGCTTTGATACAGCGCGGTTAACGGCCCAACTTGCCCAACAATAACCGCCTCGATGCCAAATGAGCACAGCAGCCACACGAGCAGCAGCGCGATGCTGATCAAGCCCAGCGCTACTTGCACTGCCAGTGGGCTGACCGATAGTAGGGCAACTGTGCTCAGCAGCACTGGCAACAGCAGCAGCGCGTAGATAAACAGCAGCAGCAGCAGCAGCTTGATCAGATGCCACAGCGTTGATGCGAGCCGCCCCCATTGCCAGCGCCGCTGCCCTGCCACGACATCACCTAACGGGAGCAGAAACAGGACGCTCAGCCCCAAAGCCACGCTGTTCAGGCCCAGCCACAGCCCAAGTAGCACTGGTAGGCTGTCAGGAATCCAGACTGCCCCGCTCTGGCTAGGAACGGTTATTGCACGAGAGAGACTCGCAAACATATAGGTGCCCACGCCAACGTGGCGTAGATCAAGACCAGCGACGTTGCTCCACACGCTCGTCAGCGTAGCTGCATCGTCGCCAACCACCGCCTGCAAGCGCTCGACCGATGGCGTGAGATTGGTGGCCAATGGCTGAGGAGTGATTGGTAAACCAAAAAGAAGCCATACATCTAATAGCAGTGGCAGCAGCAACATCCATGGACGCTGACGCAAAACCTTGAATCCTGCTATAAGTGTATCGGCCAAAGACACGTTATGCGCGGGTGGGTTGGGTTGTGTAAATTGCCGTTTCACCGCTCTATTATACCATAAAATCGCCGATTCTGACATAAAAATAGATCATTTGTGCTATGATTTTTTAGCACCAAATTGCATCTATATACCAGATACGGCCTTTCAATCGCCATAAAAGATTCAGCACAGATTCGAGGCACTGTGCTATAATCAACCACACATAACATGACGCTGAGAGAAGCCGAACCAACACCTTTGGCCAATCAAGATCTAACCAGCGGATGGGGTGGTACATCACCTCGCGGTGGCACACGAAGGGTTAACAATTCCAGCCTCGCACGATAAGGAGCGCACGATGTTAACGTATGAATCGCTGGTGACACTGTTACTGAGCGGGGCGGAGCAAACAGGGTTGAACATCCAGTTTTCGCAAGAACAACTCGACCCTCATAGCATGACTCGCACCTTTACGCTCACCTGCCTACCCAGCGGTGTGCGTGAACCACGACTCAATGTACCTTTTGCTACGCTTTCTTTTACCTGGGACTCCGCTTTAACCGCCCTGTCCGTTTTAGGCAGCGATGCACTCTGCGATATGTACCACGCCCCCAAAGAGCACTGCATTCATCATGATGATGGTTGCGCCTATGAGGCCATGCTCGACCTCAATGTGGTCTACGATATTCCGCTCAGCGAGGAGCAGCGGCTTAACTTGGCCGGTATTCCTGTGCTTGCACGCTCCGTCCAGGCGCTAACAGCACCGCTCTCGCGGACCAAGCTCCCGCTCGACATCGACGTGCAGATCCAGTTTACAAGTAGCTATCAGGCTTTCGTCGGCCAGGTCAGCGGTCGCCAGCAGTGGACGCTCGATAGCCATCTTCACGATGAGGACGAGCTGCGCGAGGAGATGAACGCGCTCAGCCAAGAGCTACGCCTGACGCTCAATGCGCTTGCCGAGTTCTCGCCACCAAGCGACGAAGACTTCGAGGACTTTGACTTCGACGAGTTCATGCTCGATGAGAGCAGCGAAGATCTGCTTGATCTGCAAACATATTTGCGCCCGCCAGCAGCCTAGCCGTGTCAGCAGCCATAGCAAACAGCGCGGCCCACCGAGGATACTCAGTGGGCCGCGCTGCGCATGGATTGGGGAGAGATTTACCGGCTACGAGGTATACATATTCACCAGCATCTCGCGCACCATCTCCTCGGCGCGCGCGGGCTTGATACAGCGCTCTTCAATCAGACGCTCGGCAACAGTCTCAACAAGCTCTGGCGGTGCGCCAGCGCTCATGGCGATCTGCCGGGCATGCAGGCTCATATGACCGCGCTGAATGCCCTCGCAGGCCAGTGCGCGCAGTGCGGCCAAATTTGAAGCTAGGCCAGCACACACGCAGACCTCGGCCAGCTCGCGCGCCGAGTGAACGTCTAGCAGCTTCAGCGCCGCTTGTGCCGTCGGGTGCACTTTGACCGCCCCGCCGATTATTCCAACAGCCAGCGGCATCTCGATGGTGCCAATCAAGTTGCCATCGTTATCCCGCTCCCACATAGTCAGCGATGTGTAGCGACCGTCGCGGGCAGCATACGCATGCGCGCCTGCCTCCACTGCTCGCCAGTCTTGGCCGGTGGCGATCAGGACAGGATCGATGCCGTTCAAGATGCCTTTATTGTGTGTCGTGGCCCGGTACGGATCGACTGCTGCAAACGAGTAGGCCCACAAGATACCTTCGATCACCTCTTCGCCGCGCATGCTATCGCGATCTAAGGCCCGCGCAGGAATGATCACCTTCGCACGGGCCAAGCGGCGATCTGTCAGATTCGACAGAATCCGTAGATAGGCCCGCCCGCCGGTGATCGCCTCCAGCCGGGGGGCAATCGCCTCGGCCATGGTGTTGATCGCGTTAGCGCCCATCGCATCAAGACAGTCGATGATGAGATGAACCACCAGCATCGGTCCCATCGGGCTGCTCGGGAAGGTGTGCACCTCGATATCTTTGGCCCCGCCGCCGAGCGCAACCAGCGCTGTGCTCTGGCGATTGGCGAGCGCAAGCAGCTCGTCACGGCGCGCTAAAATATCGTGCTTTGCGCCTTCCATCGAGTCGATACCAACCAGCTGCACCTGTCCGATCATCAGCGATGGCGTGCTGCTGGTGAAAAAGCCACCGCCAGCCCGTGCAAGTTTGGCCGCATATGAGGCACCAGCAACAATCGACGGCTCCTCAACGGCCATTGGCACAAGCTTATCTTTGCCATTGATACGAAAATTGGTGGCAATGCCTAGCGGCAGGCTAAATGTGCCAACAACGTTTTCTATCATCTTGTCGGCACGATCAAGCGACAGACTGCTTTCGCCACGTAGGGCATGCAGATCATCGCGATTGAGACCATCAAAAGCTCCGACAGCGTTCAACCGATCAGCAGGTGAGAGCTGGTAAAACCCCCCTAGCCGACTATTTTTCTCCTTCATGTGTGAACCTCCACCACCATGCAAAAATATCATAGCCAAGTACAGTTCATTAGTGTCACGTTTACACGCGATAGACTCAGTGTAGCACGCACAGTGCTTAGAGAGCGGTTAAAAGCACTGTCAAAACCTATCATCGACCTATCGAGAGCCTATCTTGGGAGGATTAATTTGTTCTCTATCACTATAATATACATTATGTAAAATAATAACAAGACACAATGGTCCTAAGTTAGACTAACTTTCCTCCTAGAAGAGAGCTGGTATCATATGCTACGAATCATGTCAGCTAGAGGATGAATCATGCGACGTATTTGGAAGTATATGCTGCTCGCACTGCTACTGACTGCTTGCAGCACAGCGCCTCAATCAACGCAACCTACACAGTCAACCGTTCCTAACGCGACGATTAACGATCTGGCAGTTGGCCCAATAACCAGCCAGCCAGTAGTCATAACTGCACCGATTATTGTGCAGCAAGGCTCAGCGCAGCTTGCCTCGGGCTTAAACGTGCTTGGCACCCCCAAAGCGGTGAATCCAGCCCTAACGGTGCGCATAAATGGTGTGCCCAGTGCTGATCTCATGCAGCAAGGGGCAGCAGAGTACGGGATTGTACGTGCAGTGGGAATAGTCGAGGAGGCCAACAATCAGCGCACATTTCAAGCCAGCGAAGTAAAGGTTCTTAGCCCAACCGCTGTGCTGCTCCGCGATCTCGTCAATAACTCCAGCGTGTATCAGGAGCAGGTGGTGCAGGTAAATGGCACAATTATTGTGAACGAGCAAGAAGCATTGTTGGTTGAGGCCGTCGGCTCTGGCGGGGTGCCAACCGCCGATGCAGCGCAGATCAAAGTTGCCCAGCCGTTCAGCGACCGCGAGTTAATCTCACGGTTGCCTGGTCAAAGCAATAATGTGCGCTATGGCTCTGTCGTTGCTGTTGGTCTATGGCGCAATAAATCACTGCAGATCTTCTGGCTGCAACCGGCTTGATGGCAGACCGATAATCTGCTCGGCCTGCTGCCGCCATAAACTACGCGGGGCAAGATCACACACCGCAGCCAACAGACGGTAGCCCTGCTCATGCTCGCCAAGCTGCCACAGCGCTGCTCCGCGAACATAGCCAACCGCAGGATCAGCTAGAGCATCGTCCGCCAATGGAGCTGTGACGCTGAGCGCCGCCGTAGGATCATTACAGCGCACGGCAAGCTGGCCTGCTAGCAGCCGCGCTGTGCGATCAACCGCACTGCCAAGCGCTTGGTTGGCATAGTCACGCGCCTCAGAGCAGACACGCAGCGGCACAGAAATATAGAAGTTTGCTGCTTGAACCTGATACTCGCCAGGATCTTCAGCCAGCTCGATCGCCGTCGCATAGGCCGCGGCCGCAGCGTTAAAATCTTGCTGGGCCGCAGCAACGTTCGCTCCGGCAATCAGATTGTCAGCGCTCCAGCCTTCAGCGAGCACTGCTGCCGACAAGGCGCTCTGAGCCAGATCAAGCTGATCGGCGCTAACAGCAATCACAGCTTGAGTTCGCCGCAGCGCCGGAACATTCGGAAACTGCTCAATAGCATGCTGTAGCCGTAGCAGCGCCGCAGCTGAATCACCATTAATCCATTCGAGCCGTGCGGCCTCATCGGCGGCGCGGCTAGCTAGCTCACTTGAGGGTGGAACTTGATCCAGCAGCGTTAGCGCGGCTTGCGGTAAGCCTTCACTAGCCCACTGACGGGCCAGCGCCAACAGCCGCGCATCGTAATCCCACGCTGCGGCACTGCGCAAAGCGGCTACCTCCATGTGCAGCGCTGCTAAATCCATAGGCACAAGCGGATGGGCTGACGTTAATGGCTGCCATTGATCTAGTAGCGCGAGTGTCGTTGTGGGAGCTTGCGGAAGTGCTAGCTGTGCCGCGCGAAAATCACGCCACGAGCGCAGCGCAGGCGGCAGATCAACCGCCTGATTGAGGTAGGTTGTGGCGCTGATAAGCTTGCCCTGCAACAGCGCCTGCTCGCTCTGTAGCAAAGCGAGTGGACCAGCCTCAGCTGGTGAAACCGCTTTCCAGAAGGTCTGGGCATCATGTGGAGCACCTTGTTGCAGCCGCGACCAGCCTAGCCGCAGCCAGCCTGCGTCACGCTCCGCTGGCGTAAGCCGCAGATTAAGCAGCTCGCGCAGCACAGTCTCTGCTGTGCTCCATTCACCACGTACCAAGTAGGCATCAGCAAGCGGCAGCAGCACCAGCGGATCAGCAGGTGTCGCAGCATAGAGATCGACATACGCGCCTAGCGCAGCACGCCAGTGGCCCTGCTGCCGATTCAGCTGAGCCTGCCGCAGCTGATCGGCGCGATCATGCGGTAAGATCAGCGCTGCTAGCAGCAGCAGCACAGCTAGCGATGGAATCCAGCGCCAGATATGTGCTCCAACATTCCGCCCAACGTGCCGCATAGCCAAACCTAGCCTTCTAGGAAATCCAGCATGAGTGTTTGCAGCTGGCTAGGCTGCTCCATCCAAGGAACATGCCCACACTCGTTGAGCCAGCCTAGCTGCACATTGGGCATGTGCTGCTGAAGCGCAAACGCTTGTGTAATCGGCTCAAAATCTTGATACCCATAGACCACCAGCGCTGGCGCTGTGTGCTGTGGCAGCTGCCGCCATAGCTGGTCTCGATCTAGCGAGCGCCAGATCTGCCGTGCAGCGATTGGATTGTGGCTATAGGTTTCACGATACTGCTGCTGAAATGTTGCACGGGCCTCGGCTGCATAGAACCACGCCTTAGCATAAAAGCCAGTCACAATCTCGACATGAATATCGCGATGTGTCGTCCAGTCACCAGCCTCAATCGCCTCACGGCGTAACGTTTGCGCCGTCATCAGCGCCTCACGCTCTAACTGATTGAGTGGCCGCAGCAGATTGGCATAGGCAATCGCATCCCACACAGGCGTGACAGGGCCAGGTGCAAGCAGCACAGAACACTTCACATGGTCAGGAAAGGTGCTCCCGTAGATCAAGGCTAAGAGCGCGCCCCAAGAGTGGCCAACCAGCGTGAGTTGATCCTGGCCAAGCGCACGACGCACCTGCTCTAGCTGTGACACCAGATCGGTAATCGTCACAGCAGGCTGCGCAGGATCAGGCGTTATGTTTGAACCAACCTGGTTATAGAGCACAGACTCAAAATCCGGCAATAGCTTCGTCAAACCGGTGAGATAGTCGTAGCTATCACCAGGGCCGCCGTGTAGAAACACGAGAGAACGGCCTGATCCCATCCGCACAAAGGCCGTTGACATGGCATCAACCTGCTTTGGTCGCAACTCAGACATATATACTCCATTCAATTGCCGGACCCGCCTGGCTTTGCTATACTCGCGCTAGCCGCTTACAACGAAAGGAACCTTCATGAGCAAAGCAAGTATAGGGATTATAGGCGGGAGTGGCCTCTACGCAATGGATGCGCTCAGCGATATCGAAGAAGTCCAGCTTGACACACCATTTGGTGCGCCCAGCGATGTGCTAACAATCGGCACGCTGAGTGGCAAGCGTGTGGCATTTCTGCCGCGGCATGGTCGCGGACACCGACTGAATCCCTCGGAAGTACCCTATCGTGCCAATATCTATGCCCTCAAGCAGCTTGGCGCACGCTTCATTATTGGAGTGAGCGCTGTAGGCAGCTTGCGTGAGCAGCTTGTTCCTGGCCATTTTGTTGTTCCAGACCAAGCGATTGACCGAACCAAGGGCATTCGTCCGTCCACCTTCTTTGAAGATGGCATCGTTGGTCATATTCCCTTCAGCGATCCATTGAGTCCAGAGCTCGCTCACATTGTCGCCCAGGCCGCACAGGAGAGCAGTGGAACAACGGTGCATGTTGGCGGCACCTACTGCTGTATGGAAGGGCCGCAGTTCTCAACCAAAGCCGAGTCCGAGCTATATCGCAGCTGGGGCTGTGACATCATCGGAATGACTCTACTGCCCGAGGCCAAGCTCGCTCGCGAGGCCGAGATTGCCTATGCCACGCTAGCACTTGTTACCGACTACGATTGCTGGTACGAGGGCCATGATAGTGTAACAGCAACCATGGTGATGGAGACGATCGCCCAAAATGTGGCGGCTGCACGGGCCACAGTAGCCAAGCTTGCCGAGTTGATCGATCCAGCAGCATCCTATGCAGCACACTCAGCGCTACAGTATGCAATCATGACCGCGCCTGACCTCATTCCTGCGCGCACGCGCCAGCGACTTGAGTTGATCGTGGCTAAGTATCTAAAGGCGTGATTGAATCATCCTGAATCTGGGTGAGCACACCATCAACATAGGTTGGATCGATGCCAAAGCGGTGCCCACACAGAATTCCTAAGCCTTTAGTTCCCCGGCGGTACTCACAGCCAAGGCATTGATCAAAGCGTGCTGGCTGATCATATAAAGTGCAGTGGTCGCTGGGCACGCGATCACTGCCAAACGTTATAAGGCGCGGCTCAGGAGCGAACTGACTGCTCGTTTCACGTAGAATCGCTCGTGCAGCTTTACGACGCATTAGACTCCTCCTACTGAGCTAAAAAGTAACCCCACGTCTGCACCCACGCGAGTAGTCGCTGCTCACTCGGTCGCAGCATCTGCGGATCAAGCACATGCAACGGTATAAACTCAGCGCTGCGCTCAAAATCTTGTGCTAGGCGTAAGCGATGATCCAGCCCGTGTGATGTAGCCACATAAATTAACTGCACAAACTCAGGATAAGGATAGCGGTAATTTGTTGGACGTGGCGTCAGATGGCGAAAGCGCAGCCATCCTAGAAGCTGAGGTTGGAGGAGCACACATCCGGTCTCTTCGCCGATCTCGCGCCGTAGCGTCGTCAGATAGTCCTCACCTGGCTCGCGACGGCCGCCGGGGATAATGTGACGCTCACCAGCGGCGTTCTGGACCATGAGCACTTTGTCCCTTTGCACAACCACACCGCGCACCGATGAGATCAGCTGGTCGGCGGGGAGCTTGGGGCCACGGCAGACAGTCAGCGCTAGGCGCATAGTCGCACCCCACTCGACCTCCTCGGCCTGCCACTCCTCATATTCAGCACTAGCGCCCATCATGGTTGCGATCCTCAGTGTAAACCTCTAGCGCCCGCCCATCGCTAATCAATTTGATCGTACCGTGAATATCCTCGTGAAGCAAGCGCCGATCATCTGAGCCGCGCTGAAGGAGCGAGCGTGGTTGGCGGCGGTCTGCGGCACCCTCGCCATAGATAACCACCTGCGCACCAACAGCTTCGGCAACTCGACGATCATCAGCGCGCTGCCAAGGCCAGTACAACAGCTGGGCTGTTGACGGAGCAGCCAGCAGCTGACGTGATTGCTGATCATCAACGCTTGGTGCCAGCAGCGCCCGCAGTCCTGCATACTCGAGCATGAGCACTGCTCCGCCGTGATCATCGGGAGGCAGCACCACTGTTAGGCGCACATCATCGATAGTCAACGACGTATCGGAAAGGGTGTCGAGCAGACGTGTTTGACCTACGAGCAGCGCAGAGTACAGGCTCTGCGCTGTTGGATCATCAATATCAAACTGCGGCAGCAGCGCTGTTCCCACGTGGTAGTGGCGGGCCAACGCCAAGGCACCAGGTAAGCGTAGCGCATCACCGCGCGTGATCACGAGCACATCAATTGATCGTCGCCAGTACGGCATAATCTGCGCAAAGCGGCTTGGTAGCTCCACGCCATCGCTACAGCCGTCAATCACGAGCGTGTGGCCGTGCGGTGTCACAACGATCAAGCAATCACCAGCTAGCGCAGGCGCTATGATGTGCAGTTTGCCATCGGGCCGCGCCTGCCACCACGACCAGCCACTACTCAGCGCTACCAGCACCAGCGATACAGCGCCAAGCCGCAACCAGCGCTGCTGCCACAGTTCCTTCACACTCGCTCCTCTCTGCTTGTGTACATTGAGCTAGCCGCGCAGTGCGATCACCTCAATCTCAACTTTGACATCGCGGGGCAGGCGAGCCACCTGCACGGTGGAGCGGGCTGGTGGGTCGGCGGTAAAATACTCGCCATAGACCCGATTAACCTCAGCGAAGTCATTCATGTCCTGCAGAAAAATTGTTGTTTTGACGACACGCTCAAGCGAGCTATTTGCCGCCGCCAGCACCGCCTTGATGTTGCTCATCACCTGATGTGTCTGCTCAACGATACCGCCTTCCACAGTAGAGCCAGTCTGCGGATCGAGCGGGATCTGACCAGAGCAAAAGACCAACTGATCTAGACCAATGGCTTGTGAGTAAGGGCCAATCGCGCCTGGAGCTTCGGTGGTGCTGATAACTTCACGCTGCATACAGTTCTCCTTTGAATAGATGCAAACCGCGGCTTATTCGCCCACGGCGGCCTCAAGATGATTAAGATACTCGACTCTGCCAGACCTGTTGATGGCAATCGCAATAATATCAATCCGAAATGGCCCCAGCCAAGGCGTGCCATTGGCAGACAGCGACTGAAGGTACTCGTAAGTTAAGGTGATCAAGCGCTGCGCTTTAGTGGGCGTAATTGATGCCTCGGCCGCGCCGACAAAAGCGTTGCGACGCGAGCGCACCTCGACAACCACAAGCGTATCGGCGTGACGAGCGATAAGGTCAAGCTCGCCGTATGCACCAACCCAGTTACGCTCAAGCAGTGTGTAGCCAGCGCGCTGTAGGTGCTCAACTGCGCGCTGCTCGGCCCAGCGCCCTAATGCGCGCCGATCAACAGGCATAGTGGGTCCTCAGCAGGCCGCCACTCGTAGCAAGTGGCGGCCTGTCCTATTGCTCATCGACTAATCGCGTTTGACCGAGAAGGCATTCCAGCCAGCAAAGCGGGCCATGGAGCCTAGCTCCTCCTCAATGCGCAGCAACTGGTTGTACTTGGCCACACGGTCCGTGCGTGCTGGAGCGCCAGTTTTGATCTGGCCGGCATTCGTAGCGACCACAAGGTCAGCGATTGTAACATCTTCGCTCTCACCTGAGCGGTGACTAACAATAGCGGTCCAACCTGCCCGCTGGGCCATCTGAATCGCAGCCATTGTCTCCGTCAGCGAGCCAATCTGGTTGAGCTTGATCAGGATACTGTTGGCAGCACGCTCCTTAATTGCGCGCTCCAAGCGCTCCACATTGGTCACCAGCAAGTCGTCACCGACGAGCTGAACTCGATCACCGATGCGCTCGCGCAGCAGGGTCCAGGCGCGCCAGTCATCCTCGTGTAGCGCGTCCTCAATCGAGATAATCGGGTACTTATTGACCAATGCCTCCCAGTAATCAACCATCTCCTCCGAAGAGAGCGAGCGATTCTCGCGGGCCAGGTGGTATTTGCCATCGGCGTAGATCTCGCTGGTGGCAGGGTCCATCGCCAGCATCACATCGGAGCCAGGCTTGTAGCCAGCCTTGGTGATCGCCTCCATAATCACTTCTAGCGCGGCCTCGTTTGAGGGCAGAGAGGGTGCAAATCCCCCCTCATCACCGGTGTTGGTAGCACGGCCCTGATCGTGAAGAACCTTTTTGAGCGCATGGTAGATCTCGGCTCCCCAGCGTAGCGCCTCGCGGAAGGAGGGTGCACCAACAGGCATCACCATAAATTCTTGGAAGTCGGTGCTATCTTGGGCATGCTTGCCACCATTGAGGATGTTCATCATCGGCACCGGCAGCGTATGGCCATAGACACCACCAAGATAGCGATACAGCGGTAGGCCAACGGATGCCGCCGATGCCTTCGCCACAGCCAGCGACACGCCCAAGATGGCGTTCGCACCGAGTTTGCCTTTGTTTGGCGTATTATCAAGCTCGATCAGGGTGCGATCAACCTCAATCTGATCGAATGCCTCCAAATCGATGATCGCTTCGGCAATATCTTCATTGACATGCTGGACCGCTTTCAGGACGCCTTTGCCACCGTAGCGATTTTTATCGCCATCACGGAGTTCAACCGCTTCGTGTGCACCAGTCGAGGCTCCCGAAGGCACAATTGCTCGGCCTAGGGTGCCGTCTTCTAGCCCAATCTCGACCTCGACCGTGGGATTACCACGGCTGTCGAGCACTTCGCGACCATGGACAAACGTAATCAACGCCATGAAAATAAGCCTCCTTTGCACTTGTGTGCGTTCTTAACGCACCCAGCACCATCATACCAGATGGACGCATACACGCTGCGAGAACACCGCACCACCTACACAATCACGCGTGGGGACATATCCAGCGTTCCCTCCAGCAGATGTGCCAGCGTGCGCCGCAATGTCAACTGATCAAAAGGCTTGTTGATCAGCAGATCAACGCCACGCAGTCGCGCCTCCGCAGGGTCGATCTGGCGTGCCCATCCGGTGAGCAGCACTGTATGGATGCGCTCCTCGCGCTCGCGGACTTGGCGTAGTACATCCCACCCCTGCATGTCCGGTAGGCCAAGGTCACAGATCACGAGATCGAACGCGCCTGGGCGGTAGTGGCCAAGCGCCTCGCGGCCATCTTCGGCGGCGGTTACAGTGTGGCCCCAGGCCGAAAGCATACGTGATAGCGCTACCCGCACCAGCTCCTCGTCCTCGACAACCAAGATGCGTCCTTGAATATTCGGCACATCGCTGTCGTGGGCCGCCACCTCATCAAAGTCAATCTCCAGAATCGGCAGCCAAATCACGAAGTTTGTACCACGGCCCTCTTTGCTCTGCACATCAATACGACCGCCGTGACGCTGAATAATTGCCGCCGAGACCGCAAGGCCCAAGCCATTGCCCTTCTCGCCTTTGGTGGTAAAGAAAGGATTGAAAATCCGGCTACGCACCTCATCGCTCATGCCCACACCTGTATCGGCCACAGACACGAACACCTCAGCTCCGCGCTGGCCGGTTGCCACCCGTAAGATACCGCCCTCGGGCATTGCGTCAATGGCGTTAATAATAAGATTTGTCAGCACCTCGCGCAGCTCTGGGGCGTGGCCACGGATCATCGGGACAGACTGGATTTCGCGCTGTAGCTCAATATGAATACCCTGCTCTTGGGCTGCATTGCGCCAGCGCAGGCGCGTCAGATCAAGGGCATCGTTAGCCAACTCGCTCATATCCACAGGCGCATCTGGCTGATCGCCATCATTGCGGGCAAAACCTTGGATGCGCTTGACAGTCGCAGCGCCATCCTTGGCAGCTTTCTCGATCAGGCGCAGCGTCTGAAGCTGCTCAGGCTCCTGGATCTCGAGCATCAACACCTGCACATTGCCAATGATGCCAGCGAGCAAATTGTTGAAGTCGTGGGTGACGCCGCCAGCCAGCTCGCCAAGCGCACGCAGCTTTTCCACCAGCAGCAGATGGTTTTGGGTTGCTTCGACCTGCTGAAGGGCCTGCGCCCGCTGCTGATACAGCCGCCCATTGATCAGCGCCGTGGTTAAGAAGTGCGATAAGCCGCCGAGCAAGCTAATATGGCTATCGTTAAAAGCGTTGGCGGTGCGGCTGGCCAAGTTGACGGTGCCGAGCCGGACCTCACCGGCAGCGAGCGGTAAGATCAGCAGCGAGTGCATGGCCGGATCAAGCGGCGGCAGCGACTCGAGCAGTGTTCGGTCATCGAGCTCAGCCAAGTACACTGGATGGCCGGCCTCAAAGGCTGTGCGCAGCGGGGTGCCGACAGCATCGAACACTTGGCCGCGCTCAAGCGAGCCTTGAAACACATCGTTGGCGGCCTGAACCTCAAAGTAGTTTTGGTCGGTGTTGAAAATGGTGACCGAGGCCTGATCATACGGCACAAGCTGACGAATCTGCTGTAGCGCAGTGCCTAAAATACGCTCAATTTCCAGCGATGAGCTAATCGTGCGCGCTAGCTCGTTGATCGCCATCAGGCTGGTTGCCCGCTCACGCGCTGCGCCGTACTGCTGTGCGTTGGTCAGTGCCGTTGCAAGCAACTCGCTCACCTCTTGAATCTGCGTTACGACATCATCGCTAACGCTGTGGTCAAGTTGAGCGAGCAGCATCCCCACCAGCTGACCACTCTCTAGCAGTGGCAGGGCCATCTGGGTGCGCACCGCACCGGGGGCGCGCAGCGAGGTATCAAACGGTGGTGCACGCCGAATCACGGCTTGGCGCGACTGGGCCGCCTCGCCAGCTATGCCGGTGGTGAGCGGCAGCCAAAGCGGCGTCAGCCCTTCGAGTGCGCCATCTTCTTGCCGCACAACACCATGGCGCACGCGGATACCGTTGGCGTCAAGCAACCCTACAGCAGCCAGGGTCAGCTCAAATGTGCGCGCTAGCGCATCGACAAACTGAGTCAGCAGCGGCTCTAGCTCCAGCGATGTCAGCACATGGCGCAGCAGCTTGGTGCTGGGGTTGGGAGGTGCAGGCTTAGGCAGATCGGTTGTTTTTGAGGCGCTTAACTGCTGCTGAAGATCAGCGACCTGCTGCTGGAGGGAGGCGAGATGGGTAACAACTGTCTGAACAGCAGGATCATCATTTTTCTGTAGCTGCGGCACACCGGTTGGATCTGTCTCGATCTGGGTGCTAACCTGATCCAACGCACGCCGGGCACGCCGACTGGCGCGCACAACGAGGCCACGCAAAATGAGGCCGCCAAGGATGACAGCTGCGCCGATCAGCGCGCCATCGATCACCATCTGCTCAAAGGTGAGCGATGTATTTTGAATCCGCGCGCTATCGAGCCACCAGAGATGCCAGCCAAGTGCTGCGCCTGCCAGGAGCACCAAGAGCAGCCAGCCCAACCAACCGGCACGCCGAACACGGCGCAGCGGCATCTGTTGTTTTGCCATGAGCGTTTCCTTCTACACAACCTGCTCGATATCGGTTGCAGCACGTCGTAGGTGCTGCGGCTTCACCCAACCCATTGCGCGCCACTCAGCAAAGGTTGTTTGTAACACAAAGGCCCAGCGCGGCTGCCAGCGCTCGACGAGCCGCAGCAGAAGCGGCAGCACAGGGCTGAATAGACGGGCCAGGATTGCGGCGCGGCTAAAGCGCAGCCAGTCGCCGATCCAGTGACGAATATCCGTTAGGCCCAACACACGCCAAGCCACCCGCATAATCGGCGGATACACCGCGAGCGTGCCAAGAATCACCGCCCGGTAGTCGCTCCACGTCATTTGATCTTGAAAAAAACGCCGCGAGACCGCTGGGCCAAGTTGATTGAGCACAGCCGCAAACACATTTTGCAGCTCATTGACATCCTGTGGCCGCTCCCACGGGGCCATGAAGCGGCTGAAAACCCAGTTCATGCTCACGTTGGCCTGGTAGGCACTGACGCGACGCAGATCAGCGGGAGCCAGCAGACCGTAGCGCAGGGCGTAGTCTGTCCCATCGACAGTGCGCTGGAGATTGCGCACAAACGATCCAAAGCCACAGAACGTCAGCGGCGACTGCTGGGCAGAGGCGTCGCCAACTGGCAGCACACCAGGCAGCGGGAGCGGTCGCTGGAGCGCATGGCGACCAGGAATATAGCCATACACAGGCCGTAGGTGGGCAAAATCTGGTCCCGGTGCCTTATAGCTTGGCAAGAGGGCAAAATAATCCTCAAACAGCTCAAGCAGGGAGTGCTGCTGCTGCGCATCTGTGCCAACTAAGTCATAGTAAAACACATAGACAGTTAGCTCATCGTCGCGGCCAGGAAAGCCTTCCCAGATCAACTGACGACCACGCTGCGTATCGGCCACGCTGATAAGAATATCACCAAAGGCGGGATCGTGATCCGCCACACCGCGCACCACTGTGCCGACGGTGGGGCAGACGCCACTAAACGGCTGCGTTGCCAGCGTCAGCGGCGATGTCGCGCCCATGCCATCGATCATCAGCCGGGCAGCGACTGTACGAACGACATCACCAGAGCGCAGCTGCACCGCTACGCCAGCACTGTTCTGTTTTGATGCAAACACATGCTCAAAGCGCCACCCCTCCCAGATAATACCACCGGCTTGCTCTAAGCGTTGGCGCATATGTTGGAGCAAGGCTCCAGCATCAAGGGCGACATTAAGCACATCAGGCAGATAAATTGCTGCGGGGGCAACATCCGATCCGGCGGCAAAAAAACGCACAACGCCATCGGCGTACTCAGCCATAATGATCGACTGCTCAAGTGTGGGCCAATCGATCAAGCCCGTATCGACCAAGTGCTGAAGCTCCACGCGCGAAATATTCCACTCGCGGTGGGCACAACCAACCGCATACTGATCAAAAAGCAGCACACGATAGCCACGCTGAGCCATGAGCGCAGCGTGCAGCAAGCTCAGCCCGCCGCCAGCGTAGACTATATCTACATGCAGATCGCTAGGCGGCAGCGCTGTTTCGATACTGTGGCGTAGCGGCGGCCGTTCACCGTACTCAAACTGCGCCCAGCGCGCATCAAGCTGTTGAATGCGCTGAAGCTCAGTGAGAGCATTCATAGCCTTAAAGGCAGCCACTGTGCGTGGATAACGCTGCTCCAAGCTAGCATCAGCGGCAGCGGCCCAGTCAAGCGTAGGCCGACAGAGCTGGAGCAGAGCGGACTGGATCGAGTGGGCAAACGAGCGCTGAGCAGTGCGTGGCAGCGCTCGCAGATCGGCCTGAACTTCGCAGATGAGGTGACTAAAGTTCACTGATGGCACACCACGGAGGTGCATAACGCACCAGGCCGTCGCATCGGGGGTATGGGCAATCCAGCACCAGTGGTGCGGCTGATGATCGGTGCGCACCTGCCATGGGTGCCCAAGCCACAGCAGCGTCATATCAGCACCAGCGGCCAGCGGCCAGCGTTTCAAGCGTGGAGCAAGCTCAGCCAGCGACAGCGGACACTCAACATCAAAACGCACCTGCATCACAACCTCAGCAGACCAGCAAAACACCGCCATTCAAGGATGAACGGCGGTGATCACATAGCACAAAACAGCATGAGAGACTATCCGAACTCTAGCTCCATGCCCTCTTGGAACAAATCCCACATAAGCCAGGGCACAGCCTCTTGATCGGCAGGAGTCAGATCGTCGATGTACTGCTCGACGAGTTCAGCAATATCTGCACGGCCGAGGAGATAGACCTTTGGTCCCATCGTTGCATACAACTTAATTGCCAGCTCATCGGCCAACTCTTCCAGATCGTCGTCGAGCATACCCGACTCATTAGAGTATTTCCTACCGCGCATATACAAGCCTCCTCACCAAAAGTGTATGTTGGTTAAGATCGATTAGCGAGAGCCATAGCCACCCGGCTGGCGATCCAGAGAACCTGTATTGCCAGAGGGAGTATCGCGGCGGGTATTGCCGCCAGGGAGCAGCCCTGTTTCAGTGAGACTATCGGAGATGTAGTCGAGATAGCCTTTGATATCTTGGTTATCTTCAAGTGATGCAAACGGCACAGTTGCACCGCTCACCGTTTTCACGCTGCTGGCTAGCTCTTTCATCGTCTGGTCGATGCCCCGGACAAGACCACGCATCACCGAGGCCAGCTCCTCGCGCTCGTTGACGGTGAGATTAGCAAAGCCAATCAGCGCCTTCTCTTGGGCGCGGAGCAGCGTATTGCGCAGAATAGCGATATCGGCCTGCGTTTGTAGCTCATAGCGGCGCACGAGGTGCGCTTGTCTAATTTGTTCGACAAGCTCATCGCTGCTGACCGGTGTCCAGAGCAACGCTGGAATAAAAATAAAGCCAATCAGACCAACCAACACTTGCAGCAACACAATGTTGGAATTTTGGACAACTTCTTGCGAGGCCCACCACTGATACTGAATAGTAAACGAGTAGTAGACCAAAATAACGGCACATGCGACAACAACAAGATAGCCCCACGTGCGGGCGTTGATCTTCTGGAGCAACATGCCAGCCGGCGACCAAGGGATCAGAAAGCTGACCAAACTGGGTGGAGCCAGAACCATGATGGCCGTGAAGGCCGAGGCGACCAGCTTATTGTCAGTTAGAATCTTCTGGATGCCCCACCAATACACAGCGGAACCGATCATCGCACAGACAGCCAACACGGCCAGCAGTGTCTTCGCGCTAAATTGGAAGCCACCGCTTTTGCGTCGTTGTCCACGTACCATTTCTAGATAGCGACTGCTCATAAGCGTCGTTCTCCTTTGCCTGTTCCGCAGCTACTGAGGAACAATATCAGGTGCGAGGTATACAAAAGCCTCGATTGTATCGCCAGTGTACCCGGCGCGCCGAATGCGATCGACCACGCTCGGATCGAGTTTCAATCCATAGCTGGAGTTGATCGTGTAGGGCACCAGCAGTGCATCAACCCCCTGCCAGCGCACCTGAAATTGACCAATGGCTTCAACCTGCGCGTTAATCCAACCTAGCGGCACAAACTGTGCCGTGAGTGAGTCGTACCACCAGAGCATTGTATTGCTCGGCAGGCTGTAGACGCGCGTTCCATCAAACCCTTGATAGTTCTGCTTAATCGCCTCCCAGGCAGCTTGGCCGCTCGGTGGCGGAACAACATTCACAGTTGGCACAGCAGCAGTCGTTGGCTCCAGGCTTGCTTGCGTTGGGATAACTTCTACCGGTGTGCCAGCGATTGGTACAGTCGGGAAGGAACCGACTTCGGTTGGCTGTGGCGTGGTACCCGCAGGGCTTGTTGCCGCTGCTGTTGTGGGAACAACCTGAGTACTGCTACTACCAGCGCTTGGACGTGGTGTTTGGATAGCCAGTGGGCTGATATTCCCACAGGCACTAAGGCTCATTAAGCAACAAAAAGCACAAAAGAGCCGTTGTGCCCATAACACCGACTTCTGCGTCCCTTGAGTTGCGCGTTTGTCTATTAGCCCCAAGCTAGATCCACCGTACAACAGGTGTCCGATCAACAATCAACATAACTATGGATCATTGCGACCATATTATAGCACATGAACGTCAATTGTACGTTAATCTTCTATCAACGTTTGTGGCCTTCAGCGGCTTGGCAAGCGGTTGCAGTCCACGGTTGACAGGGTTCTACCTCCACTCGTAGGATACCATACAATTGCATTTAGTAGGAGATGTCCATGAAAGCTATTCGGTTCCATCAATTTGGTGCCCCCGCCCAAGTACTGACGGTCGAAGATATCCCACAGCCCGAGCCTGCCGCTGACGAGGTGCTCGTGCGACTGACCGCCCGCTCCGTCAATCCCTCCGATCTTTATACAGTCATGGGCACCTACGGCATTCGGCCAAAGCTGCCAGCTACAGCCGGCAACGAGGGCGCTGGGGTCGTCGAGCGCGTCGGCGCAGATGTCACAAACTTCAAGCCTGGTGATCGAGTAACCGTGCTGCCTGGAGCCACCGGAACATGGTGTGAGTATGTGACGCTCAAACCAGCAGCTTTGTTGCCCACACCACCCAGCCTCAGCGATGAGCAAGCCGCCTGCGCCTGGGTCAACTATCTCACTGCATGGATTCTGGCCTTGGAGGAGCTTGATCTGCAGGCCGACGAGCCAGTGCTGGTCACAGCTGGGGCCTCGCACCTTGGGCGGGCAATGCTTCAGCTCGCCCAGCATAGCGGCTTCAAGGTTGTTGCAACTGTACGGCGGGCCGAGCAGCGCCAAGAGCTGCTGGATGCCGGCGCGCTTGGTGTTATCGCCACGGATAGTGACGACATCGCCAAGGCGTGGCACGCGATCACCGGGCGCAAAGGCATCCACAAGGTTATAGATGCAGTTGGTGGTGCAACTGGCAGCGCTATTTTAGAGGCGCTTGCACCACGCGCAACCTTCATCCTCTACGGCTTGATGAGCCAGCAGCCGCTGCAAATTGGCGGCCAGCTGATCTTCTCCGAGGCCGTTATTCGCGGCTTTTGGCTAGTGCGCTGGTTCCAGCAGCGCACGCCCGAGCATGTGGCCAGTGTCTTTGGTCAGATCGGTCAACTCTTTGCCAATGGCACGCTTAACCCAGTCATCGACAGCACCTTTGATTTAGATGATGTGAGCGGCATGGTTGAGCGCTCGCTCGCGCCAGGGCGGCAGGGCAAGGTGATCATTACGGGACCGCAGCAGCCAGCATCCTGACCGGATGGGTAGGATCGCGCCTGCCTACTTGACCGATGTTGCGATAGCGCCGTCTGCGTACACTATGAGCAGCAGGCAAGTTAAGGAGGTACTGTCATGGATGTACAAGCGCTATCAAATTCGTTCGCCGATGCTGTTGAGCAGGCTGCTGCGGGAGTCGTCACGGTCAAAGGGCGTGCGCGCCAGGCTGCCAGCGGCATCGTTTGGAAGGCCGATCTCGTTGTGACCGCCGATCATGTGATTGAGCGTGACGAGGTTACCATCGTCACCGCCGATGGCACCGAGCATCAGGCCGAAGTTGCGGGGCGTGATCCGATCAGTGACGTGGCCGTGCTGCGAGTTGCAGGCGCACAGCTGCAAACCGCGGCATTTGCCAGCACTGAGCCGCGCGTCGGCCAGATCGTGCTCGCCGTTGGCCGCCCTGGACCAGGTGGCCCGCAGGCGAGCCTCGGTCTCATCAATGTGATCGGCGGCCCTGTGCGCATGCGCCGCGGCTCGCTAGAGCAGTTTATTCGCACCGATGCAACGCCGTACCCTGGCTTCTCTGGCGGGCCACTGGTTAATTTGAGCGGCGAAGTTGTGGGCCTGTTCACATCAGGTCTCGCCGGCGGTGAGCCGGTGGCAATTCCCGCCGCCGTCGTGGCCCGGGTGGCAGAGTCGCTGCTTAACCATGGACGGATTCGCCGCGGCTATCTTGGCATCAGCTCGCAGACGATTAATCTGCCACCGAACCAGCGTGCTGGACGGGCGCAGGAGCGTGGTCTGTTGATTGTGCGGGTTGAGGATAACAGCCCAGCTGCGACCGGCGGTTTGCTGGTTGGCGATCTGCTCGTCGGCCTTGACGGCATCGCCATCACCGACCCCTCACAGCTGCAAGATACGCTGAGCGGAGATCGGGTCGGCAAAAGCATCCCGGTCGATGTAATCCGTGGCGATCAGCAGCACACGCTGAATGTCACTATTGGTGAACGTCCATAGGAGGTTCCAACGATGCTGCCAGAGCAACGTTTGGACGCCGACGGCCCACGAGTTTGGATCGTGGGCCGTTCGGCGTTAGGGCGCTCGGGACTGCGCGCCCTGCTGCAGGAGCGTGACGTGCGTGTCGTGGGCACGAGTTCAGAGCTAGCTGCTGACACGCCCAATGTTCAGGTATTGCTGCTGCTCGATGGCAATCTGAGCACATTGCCGCCGCATAGCGCAGTGCTGCTGATTGGCGATCAGTGGCAGCAGTTTCCTGACGACGAGCGGGCCTGGGGGCTGCTCCCGAGTGATGCGTCGCCAGCGGAGGTGTGGGCGGCTGTGGTGGCGCTTAGCGCAGGGCTATGTGTGCTGCCACCAACCATGTTGGCCCAAACCATGCGGGTGACGAATCTCGCCAGCAGCGTGCAGGATATCGAACCACTCACAGCGCGTGAGGAAGAGGTGCTGCAGCTGCTCGCCGAGGGCTTGACCAACCGTCAGATCGCTAGCCGCCTTACGATTAGCGAGCACACCGTGAAATTCCACCTGTCATCGATCTTCGGTAAGCTGGGGGTGATGTCGCGCACCGAGGCCATCCGCGTCGGCGCGCAGCAGGGGCTGATCGTTTGGTAAGCAGTGTGTAGCTCCGTGCTATAATGCAGCCACACGGCCATCAGTGGGATGGCCGCGAGGCTAGCCGTGCGCGCGGAGAAGATCATGAAGCTACGAACAATCATGCTCGGCCTGATGGCCGTCCTGCTAGTACCTTTATCGGTGTGGGCGCGTCCGTCTACGCCTCAGATGCCAGAGCAGCGGGTGCCGAATGTGCCCTCTGTGAGCATTGATCCAACCCTGGTTAACATCACTGCTGTGGCGAATACCGCCCAAGTAGTGGCCTTTACGCTCTACAACGAAGGTGCTGCAGGCGATCCTATCGATAGCTACACCATCTCGTTTCCGACACAGCCTGCAGGATGGACGATCAACGCCAATCCTAACCCGGTGGCCAATGTTGCTGCGGGGCAGTCGCGCTCCTTTGATGTGCTGGTCAATATTCCTGCTGGAACAGCGGTAGGCACGTACACCATTATCGTGCAAGCAGATGCAGCACCTTCGGGCGTATCAACGCAGGCCCAGATCCGGGTCACCGTTGTAACTCCAACGGCAACGCCCATTCCCACTAGCACCCCAACGGTAACACCAACCCCAACCAACACGGCGGCGACCGGGACGCCCACGCCAACGCTCGGCCCAACCTGCGATGGCAACAAGGGCTACCGCAATGATGGCTACGAGCCAGATGGCGCACCGTGGGCCGCCAATATTATTTATTTGGATGTCCCGCAGGAGCACGTTTTATGTCCAGTTGGCGATGAGGACTGGCTGACGTTTGGCGGCCTTGAAGGCAAAGTCTACACCATCGACATCCCAGAGGCCGAGCCAGGTCTCGACCCGTCGCTCACGCTGTATGATGAGCAGGGCAACCAGCTGGCCTTTAACGACGACTACTATCTGCGCAACAACGACCCGATGGACATCAAGCCGCGCATTCAATCGTGGCGTGCGCCGCGCAACGGCCAGTACTACATCAAAGTGCGCGATGCATCCCTGACGGGCTTTCCTGACTCGTTCTATACGATCGTGCTCGAATCAGAAAGCTATGGGCCAACACCAACGCTAATCGGCGAGATCTGCGAGGACTTGTACGAGCCGGATGGTTTGCCGGATATCGCGCCACTGATGGTGGTCAACGAGATTCACGATGAGCACAAGCTGTGTCCGAAGGGCGATGCCGACTGGGTGAAGTTCTTCGCCAAAGAGGGCAAGTCCTACTCGATCTTTACCTCGAACCTCACAGTGGGTGCAGACACCGTGCTGGTTGTGACCGATCGTGATGGCACCACCATCCTAGACTTCAACGACGACTACGGCACAAGCCTCGCCTCGCGCGTCGATTTCTCCGCACCAGTTGACGGCTTCTACTATGCACAGGTCAAGAATGTCGGCGATGTAGGCAATCAGTTTATTGGCTACACGCTCACCTTCCAGCTGATCAGCAACGCTAATGGCGGCAATGGCGGCGGCAACAATGGCGGTGGTGGCAACAATGGCGGCGGCGGCAACAACGGCGGCGGAGGCAACAATGGCGGCGGCGGCAATGCCACACCGACGGAGGAGCTACCGACGCTAGAGCCAGAGCCAACCGACCAACCGTCGGCTACGCCGGGGCCAGGCACGCCCACTGCAACAACAGCGCCGTACCCAACAGCAACGCCGCAACAGCGACAGCTCAAGATGCCCAACCTTGTCAATGGCCAGAGCGGCAACTTTGTTGATTCAGCCTTCCGCCGCGTGTGGCAGCGCGCCGACGGACCGGTGGCCCAAGGGCAGGCGACGCGCTCGTGGCTGTGGGGGCCAAGCAGCGGCACAGCGCGCGTTGAAGTCTACGATGAGGCCCCTGGGGGCATCCGCCAAGTGCAGTACTTCGACAAGTCGCGCATGGAGATCACCGATTTCAGCGCCGACCGATCAAGCGTCTGGTTTGTAACCAACGGTCTGCTGGCCAAAGAGCTTATCACAGGCAAGACACAGCTTGGCAATCAGAACTTCGTGAATCGCGGGGCCGCCCAGATTAACATCGCTGGCGACCTAGACGATACACAAGGGCCAACCTACGCGAGCTTTGCCAACCATCTAGGCAAGACCAGTGATCAAACCGGCGCCTATGCGGCGGAGACACTGAGCCGCGCTGGCAAGGTTGGCACCTACCAAGGCCCACAGCGTGCAGCGGCGCGCCTCGTGCACTATGTGCCCGAGACAGGCCACAATGTTGCTGGCGCATTCTGGGAGTTTATGAACCGCCGCGGGCCAGTGCAGAACGGCAGCAGCATCAACAATGACCTCGTCATGGACTGGGTGTTCGCGCTCGGCTTCCCGATCAGCGAGCCGTACTGGACACGTGTGCGCGTGGGCGGCGTCGAGCACGACGTGCTCGTGCAGGCGTTTGAGCGCCGCGTGCTCACCTACACGCCGGACAACGATCCTGACTGGCAAGTAGAGATGGGCAATGTCGGGCAGCACTATGAGCTATGGCGCTACGGCGATCGCTAATGCAGTTTGGCCCAACGAGCGGCAATGCGCGCTCGGCACCAGAGCGCCTGATCCACACGTTGGGTGCTGAAGTTGGGCCGCGCCCAGCTACATCGACAGCCGAGGCGCGCGCGGCTGCGCTGGTCGCAGCCCAGATGCGCCAGCAGGGCCTTGAAGTTGGCGTACAAACATTTTCGGCAGCCCAAGTGCCAACGGTTGGACTGGGACTGTTGGCGGCAATGGGAGTGGTGGCCACGCTGCTTGGCGTGTGGCTGCCGCTCCCATCGCTGTTGTTAGGCTTGACGCTGCTGTGGCTGGCCTGGCGCGAGCTGCGCGGCCCACCAACACTGGCAGCGCTGCTGGGCCTACGACCAAGCCAGAATGTGATTGGCAGTCGGGCGGCAGACGGCGCGCCGCGCTGGCGGGTTGTGCTGCTGTGCCATCTAGACTCACCGCGGGCCATTCCCGAGCGCTGGCAGATGTATCTGCGCTGGCGGCTGCTGGCGGTGCCGCTCGGGCTGCTGCTGCTTAACCTGGTACTCGGGCTACACTGGCTGCATAGCGTTGATCGCATGCTGCTCAGCGCACCTGGACTGATCTTAAGCTCAGCGGCGGTGATCACGGTGCTGCGGCAGCGCTCGGCGCGCTGGACAGCCGGAGCTGTTGATGCTGCTGGTGTTGCAGCGGCGCTGGGCTGTGTAGCCCAAACCCAAGACCTTGATAATTTAGAGGTTTGGATGGTGGCGCTCGGCGCAGGTGCGGCGGCTGGAGCTGGGCTACAGGCGTTGCTGGAGAGCTACCCATTTCCACAAGAAGATACCTGGTTTATCAACGTGCCCTGGGTTGGCCGCGGCATTTTAACGCTCGTGGCAGGCGAAGGGCTGTGGCGTGAGCTACCGCCAGACGCGGCGCTGGTCAAGCTCTTTCATGAGCTGCGCTCGATGAGCGCACCGCTGGACCGTAAGGCCTATCGGGGTGAGCGCCTGGATAGCGCCCGGCTGCTCAAGCGCGGCTACCATGCAGTCAGCCTCGTTGGACTGAACACCAACGGTACTGCAGCAGGCTTTCGGCGGACTGACGATCAGGTTGAACAGATCGACCTGAATCAAGTCACAGTCGCCACGACGCTGTTGTGTCGTGCACTCCAGCGCCTCAACGAGCTAGCGCCCCACGAGCTGCTTGAGCCTTGAGCGTGCTCACACAGATAGCTCATCACGTTTTCATCTAATTTTCATCTTGAGTTTATACCACATGCTGATACTACATACAGTGGGGCAAACGTTACATAGGTGATGTATGATGAAACGGCTACAACGGCGCTCATGGCCGTTGTTGATAGGAGCCTTTGGCGGGTACATTGTATGGGATATTGTTGATCACACGTTGCTTGAAGCAGGCGGTCTATGGGGCACCTACGCCGTCGATTGGTGCGTTATTGGCGTCGTCGGCGCAACTACATGGTGGCTGGTCGATCAGTACCAGCGCCGCAAGCCAGCAGCGCCGCCAGCACCAGATGCGCCAGTGATCAATGTCTCGCCAGCAGTGATGAATCAAACAGTTTCAGCAGTCAAAGATCTTGATGCAACGGTTCAGGACATCAACGCACGCATCAGCGATGCGTTTAGCAGCAACGGGCTGGATCAACAAAAAAGCCTGCGCCAGGCGCTGATCGCCGCGCACGAGGCGCAGATGCTGATCGACGAGCTGGTGGGGTTGGTCAACCTCCCGCGGCCGCAGTCCACACCAACACAGCAGGAGCTGTACGAGCACAAGCGGTCAGCCACATCGTGGCGGCACTTATCCCCGTAGTTTGATCTCTAGGTAGTAAACACGAACTCCCGCCAGCTGAGTACACTGGCGGGAGTTGATCTTTTAGCTGTGGCCTAGGCTATGCCGTCGGGGCCGATGAGGGCTTTGGGGCGGACGGGCGCTCGGCTGGCGCTGCGGCTTGATCCTGAGCCAGCGATGCGCGGCGCAGACGCAGCGAGTTCGTTACGACGAACACCGATGAGAAGGCCATCGCGCCGGCGGCGATCAGCGGCGAGAGCTGCCAGCCGGTGAGCGGGAACAGCACGCCAGCGGCGATGGGGATGCCGATGACGTTGTAGATAAACGCCCAGAACAAGTTCCAGCGGATGGTGGCCATGGTGTGCCGCGATAGCGCCACCGCCTGCGGCACGCCCTGCAGGTCACCGCGCAGCAGCGTCACATCGCTGGCCTCGATCGCCACATCGGTGCCGGTGCCAATCGCGATGCCAGCATCGGCCTGCGCCAGCGCTGGCGCGTCGTTGATGCCGTCGCCGACCATCGCCACCACTGCGCCAGACTGCTGAAGCTTGGCAATCGTGGCGGATTTATCGGCCGGCAACACCTCGGCAATCACTTCGCTGATGCCCGCCTCGGCGGCGATGGCGCGAGCGGTGCGCTCGTTGTCGCCGGTCAGCATCACCACGTGCAGGCCCAGCTTGTGCAGCGCCGCCACCGCCTGCGCCGACGAGGGCTTGATCGGATCGGCGACCGCCAGCACGGCCTGCAGCGCGCCATCAAGCGCCACCGGCATCGCGGTGCGACCGCTGGCCTGTAGCTCGGCGATCAGCGCATCAACCGCCGTAAGGTCGATGCCGCGCTCGCGCAGGAGACGCGGGCTGCCGACGAGCACGCTGTGGCCCTCGACCTGGCCCTCGACGCCATGGCCAACAATCGCGTTGAAGTCGCTGGCCTTGGGCACGCTGATGCCGCGCTCGCGCACACCAGCCACAATCGCCGCACCAAGCGGATGCTCCGACGAGGCCTCGACGCCTGCAACGAGCGCGAGCAGCGCTGGCTCGTCAAGCGTCGCGCCCGGCACCAGGCGCACATCGGTGAGCGTGGGCTTGCCTGCGGTGATGGTGCCGGTCTTATCGAGCACAACCGTGGTCAGGCTGCTGGCGCGCTCCAGGCTCTCGGCATTTTTGATCAGGATGCCATGGGCCGCGCCCACGCCGGTGCCGACCATGATCGCCGTTGGCGTGGCCAAGCCTAGCGCACACGGGCAGGCGATCACTAGCACCGCCACGGCGAAGATCAGCGCCTGCGTGAAGCCGACGCTGCTGAGCCAGAACCAGGCCGCGAACGTCAGCAGCGCGATGCCGATGACCACCGGCACAAACACGGCTGAGATCCGATCAACCAGCTTCTGCACTGGCGCTTTGGAGCCTTGCGCCGCCTTGACCAGCGCGATGATCTGCGCCAGCGCGCTATCTTTGCCAACGCGGGTCGCACGCAGCTGGAAGGCACCAGAGGTGTTGAGCGTCGCGCCAAAGACTGGGTCGCCAGCCTGCTTGGAGACAGGCAGCGGCTCGCCGGTGAGCATTGACTCATCGACCGCCGAGCGGCCCGTGGTGACGACACCATCGACGGGGATTTTCTCGCCTGGGCGCACCGCCAGAATGTCGCCAGCGTGCACCTCGGCCACGGGCACCTCGACCTCCTGGCCTGCACGCAGCACACGCGCCGTCGGCGGCTGAAGGTTGATCAGCGCCCGAATGGCCGCCGAGGTCTCGCCCTTGGCGCGCGCCTCTAGGAACTTGCCCACCAGAATCAGCGTGATGATCATCGCCGCTGTCTCGAAGTAGACATGGCTCGGCAGCTTGAACAGCAGCACCGACCAGCTAAAAATGTACGCGGTCAGCGAGCCAAGCGCGATCAGCGTGTCCATCGTCGCGGAGCCATGCTTGAGGTTGATCCACGCGCCGCGCAGGAAATCAGCGCCGCTGTAGAACACCACCGGCGTCGCCAGCGCGCCGAAGATCCACGGCCAGAGGTTGTAGAACGCCGGCGCGCTGTGGCCAGCCATACCCGCCATCTCCCGCGCCTGGCCCAGCCAGATCGGCGCGATCACGCCGAAGTCGTGGAGCATGGAGATGATCATCAGCGGCAGGCCCAGTGCCACGCCAACGGTAAGCTGGCGGCGCTTGCGGGCGATCTCGACGCTGCGAGCATCGGCCTCCTCGTCGGCCAGCGCATCATCTTGCTCGTTGAGCGTGTAGCCAGCGTTGGCCACCGCCGCCTGGAGATCGGCCACGGCAACTTGGTTAGGCAGGTAGGTGACGCTGGCCTCCTCGGTGGCCAGGTTGACCTGGGCATCGAGCACGCCGGGCACCTTGGTGAGCGCCTTCTCGACCCGCCGCACACAGCTGGCGCAGGTCATGCCGCTCACGCCAAAGGTGCGCTCGGCGGTGCGCACGCCATAGCCGCCTTTTTCAACGGCGGCAATCAGCGTCTGCGGGTTGGCCACCGCCGCGTCATACTCGACGGTGGCATCCTCGGTGGCCAGATTGACGCTGGCCAGCTCGACGCCGGGAACTTTTTTGATATTGCGCTCGACACGGCCAACGCACGAGGCGCAGGTCATGCCGGTGACGGGAAGGGTGATTGATTGTCGAGCCATTGTGTGCCCCCAGGGCAGCGGCGCGCCGTAGTGGCCGCGCCGCAGACATTTAGCTTAAAGGAATAGAGTTCGTAAACGGCACAACGTCGTAGCCGGCCTCGCCGATAGCGGCGCTGATCTGGTCGCGCTTGACGCTGTCGTTGGCCTCGACGGTGACTACTTTGGTGTTCAGGTTGACATCAACCTTGCTCACACCATCAAGCGCGCCAACCTCCTGCGTGATGGCGTTGACGCAGTGGTTGCACGATACGGCGGGAACGTTGAAGGTCTCGGTCTTCATGGTGCCTCCTAAGCAATTGAGCTTCTTGATCGCACCCCCCGGGGGGGGGTGTCCATAGCGCTAGTATAGCATACTTTCCCGAAGCTGCAACATGTATTCCAGCGATTTTTGCGGCCACTTTGGCGCTCAGCGCCGCGCAACACGGCGGCAGTGTCGCAGGCAATCGCGCATAACGGGCGGGCCGCTGAGCCGCAGGCGCATGCTGCATGCCACGCCTGCGGCCAACCACGACGCTGTTGTTTCTGAAAAATAGCGCCCGCAGCCGCCCGCCCGCCGTGGTGTAAGCACCTGCTGCGTCGGCGGCCCGCGCGCTGTTGGCCCGTCGCCGCGTGGCCTGG
>JABXJS010000047.1 GCA_013538855.1 Herpetosiphonaceae bacterium | reverse complement strand
GCAGACTGGCGAGCGCGATTTCTTGGCCGCAGTCCCATCAAAGGTGGCCTAGCCCGTAGCCGCCGTTGGCCGCCTCGCAGCGGTCGCGGTTTGTTCGATGGTGTACGCGGTGGGTTAAGCCCGGTCGGCGCAGCGTGGGCCGGGCGTTGCCTGGCTCCCGCCGTGCGCCGCGCGCCAGCGTCTCGATCACGTTGTGCGTGCGTTGGGCCATGCAAAGCTGGATTGCTGTGTGCGCTGTGCGGCGCTAATCAACTGTGCTCCGGTCAAGCAGGAATGCCTGTGATCTCCACCTGGCAGCTGCGGCGCGCCTTGGACACTGCCCGATCTTGATGTATAGCACTGATGTGCTATTATGCCAATGATATTGCTTTGCTTTCGTTGGATAAGGAGCAAGCTATGCATGATGGAGCGGAGAATTTTAGCTCACCAGCCACTCCCGCCACACCGGGCCTGCCCACAGCCGTTGATCGCGCCACCTTCCAGGCCGAGCTAGACCAGCTGCGCGTGCGCGAGAAGGCGCACACCCGCGCAGGTGACGCAATCGCCGCCGCCCGCCGTCGGCTGCCCATGGTCGAGGTCGATGCCGCAACCCCAGTTGTTGGCGCACACGGGACGCTGCCGCTGATCGACGTTTTCGCAGGCCGCAGCCAGCTCTTCGTGGCCTACATGATGTGGCACGACGGCGCGAGCGCCGCCGAGCAGTGCGAGGGCTGCACCATGAACATCAGTCAGGTGCAGGAGCTGAGCTATCTGCACTCGCGCGACGTCACCTTCGCCGTGCTGTGTGAGGGGCCATTCGACGTGAGCAACCGCTATCGCGAGTTCATGGGCTGGGAGCTGCCCTGGTACTCGGTGCCGTCAGCCTCGGTCGCTGCGCTGATCGCAGGCCGCCACTTCGGAATGCGCGTCTGCTACCTGCGCTCCAATGACCGCGTCTTCGAGACCTACTGGACCACCGGCCGTGGCTGCGAGCTGATGGGCAGCGCCTACGCCATGCTCGACATGACCATCTATGGCCGCCAGGAGGCCTGGGAGGACTCGCCGCCGGGCTGGCCCCAGCCCTTCTTTAACACAGCGTCCGCGCAGATGCGCACCGACGCCGCCGGCCAGGCCGTTAATCGACCGGCTGGACGGCCAATCGCGCAGTGGCCGCGCCTGGCCGCTGGCCACTCCGACGACCTTGGCCCCAGCGAGCGCTGAGCAGCGCTGTTCGTTCAGAGTGGCGCGCCTGCTGCGCCTAGCTGTTTTCGCATAGGAGCGGCGCTGAGCAGCGCGAGGCGCTAGAGCAGCGGCTGCGGCGCAAGCACAATGCCGTCTGCATCGACGTAGGCGAAGGCCCCTGGGTGCCACAGGGCCTCGCCGAAGCTCAGCACTACATCGGCCTGGCCCGTGCCGTGCTTATTGCTCTTGCGCGGGTGCGTGCCAAGCGCCACGACGCCGACATCCATGGTCGCCAGCTCCGCCGCGTCGCGCACGCAGCCGTTGATGATCACGCCGGCCAGCTCGCGCTCCAGCGCAATCGCGGCCAGCCGGTCGCCGAGCAGGGCGCAGCGCCGCGAGCCGCCGCCATCGACGACGAGCAGCGTGCCAGCTGGGAGCGTCTCTAGCGCCTGCCGCACCAGCACGTTGTCCTCGAACACCTGCACTGTCGCGATTGGCCCGCAGAAGCTGCGCTTTTGGCCAAAAAAGCGGTAGTCGAATAGTGGCACAACGACATCGGGATGTGCATCGCACAGATCGGTCGTATGAAAGCTCATTCAGGCTCCTTTGCTGCCATGGGGCAGCGCTACACGAATGTTCTCCCGTCAGCGCAGCGCACGAGCGCTGGGCGCAGACGGCGGACACCTCGGCTGATCGGCGGGCTTAAACACAGCAGCGGCGGCCGAACGACCGCCGCTGCTGCGCGTACTCCGCGCAGCGGCTACCACTCGCTATCGCCGGAGTTCGACTGGCTATTTTGCTCGTCGGGATTGCCGCCGACCGCATAGTTGTCGTACAGCTCATCGTTCTGGTTTTCCTCGGAGCGGCGCAGGCGGTCGAGGGCGCGCTCGGCCTGATCCGGCGAGAGGCTGGATGGCGGCGGGTTGGGCCGCTGCTGGTCGGGCTGCTGATCGCCGCCGCCCTGGGGGTTCTGCTGGTCGGGCTGCTGATCGCCGCCGCCCTGCTGCTGGTCGGGCTGCTGGCCATCCTGGGGCTGCTGCTGTTGGCCCTGGCCGCCGCCTGCCTGCTGCTGCTGTTGCTGCTGCTGCTCCAGCAGCTTCTGCGCTAGCTCCAGGTTGTATTTGGCATCGGCATCGTTGGGCGTGCGGCGCAGCGCGTTTTTATAGCCATCGATCGCATCCTCATACTCGCCGAGGCGAAAGTGGGCGTTGCCCTGATTGTAGTAGATTGTGGACTGTAGCTCAGGCGGCGCACTTTCCAGCACGCTGTTGGGAGCCTCGATTGCGCCAAGATAGTCGCCGAGTTGATAGCGGGCGATGCCAAGATTGATGCTCGGCTCCGGACGATCCGGCGCGATCAGCACGGCCTCCTTGTACTGCTGCAGGGCCTGACCGTAGATGCCTTGGGCGAAGTAGTCGTTGCCCTGGCGGTTGAAGTCGCTGACCGTCGGCTCGCCGCAGCTGGCTAGCCCGAGGCTGAGGACGAGGACCAGCCCGCCCATGCGCAATCGTTTCATGACATCCTCCCACGTTTGCCAACAAGCACATCGCTGATCAGCAGGACCAGCGCCAGACCGGCGAACAGATAGAAGCGCTCGGTCTGTGTGCGCCGATTAAGCTGCGCCTCCAGATCGACTGGAGCCGCTTGGTTGATCACCCGCATCAGGCGGTTCACATCTAAGTCTTGCCCATCGAAGTAGGTGCCGCCGGTGGCCGATGCGATCTGCTCCAGCAGCGGCTGGTTGAGCTTGCTGGTCACCCGCTGGCCGTTTTGCTCGACATACGAGATCTCGCCAAGATTGTCGTAGACCGGGATGGGCGCGCCGGTGGTGGTGGCCATGCCGATGGTGTGGATCGTCAGCCCCGCTTTCGCGGCCTCGCGCGCTGCTTCCACCGCCTTGGTATCCTTCTCTGGGTCAGGATCGCCGCCGTCGGTGATGATGATCAGCGTGCGCCCCTCGATCTCGCCGAGCGGGAATGTGTGCAGCGCATCGTTGATGGCCGAGTCGATATTGGTGCCGCCGAGCGTCAGCGAGCGGGTGTTGATCGGCTCGACCAGCGAGCGGGCCGCCGCGAGGTCGGTGGTCAGTGGAAACTGCACATAGCTTGAAGAGCCGAACATCAGCATGCCCACCTGGTTGCCCTCCAGGTTATCGAGCAGATTGCTGACCACATCTTTGCCGGCCTCGATGCGCGACGGTCGGATGTCCTGGGCGGCCATGCTGGTGGAGCCATCGAGCAGCACCAGCACCTGCAGACCGCTGCGCTTG
The DNA here is from genome assembly GCA_013538855.1 of Herpetosiphonaceae bacterium. Lineage (GTDB taxonomy): Bacteria > Chloroflexota > Chloroflexia > Chloroflexales > Herpetosiphonaceae > OHK22. The sequence continues at coordinate 48,549 of JABXJS010000047.1, read as the reverse complement.
ACCGCCTCTTCGCCAAAGCCCCAGCGTGGGCGCGCCAGCGCTACAGCGATCAGCGCCCAGGCGGTGATCATCAGGGCGGCGCGCAGGCGGCGACGGCGGCGCGGCGACACCTGCACAAGCTGGGCGATCAGCGGTGTGTCGCCCAGCTGCTTGAGCGCCGTGTCCGAGCGCCGCCATGAGTACCAGAAGACCACAATCAGTGGCACAACCAGCAGCAGCAGCCAGAGATAGAGCGGTTCAGCAGCCATTAGTTCACACTCCGTAGCACAAGGGTGCGCAGCAGGATCTCGGCCATCAGCGTCAGCATGGCCGCCAAGGCCCACGACTGCCAGCCCTCCTGATAGCGCACCAGCTTTTCGCTGGCCACCTGCGAGCGCTCCAGCTGGTCGATTTTCTGATAGATCTCGCGCAGCGCCTGCTCGTCGCCAGCGCGGAAGAACAGGCCGCCGGTGCGGTCGGCGATGTCGCGCAGATCGCGCTCGTCCTCGACGGTTGGCGCTGGAATCATGTAGTACTGATCGCGGTATGAGTCATAGACCGGATACTCGCCATCGCCAGGCTTGCCAACGAGGATGGTGTACACGCGCACGTTCAGCGCACGCGCAATATCGGCGGCCTGCAGCGGGTCAACATCGCCGCGGTTATTCGAGCCGTCGGTGAGCAGAATCACGATCTTGCTCTTGGTCTCGGACGAGCGCAGCGCATCGACCGAGTGGGCGAGGGCGATGCCGATCGCTGTGCCGTCGGGCCGCCGCACCGTCTGCACCTGACCGAGCAGGTTTTGCAGAAAATCGTAGTCCAGCGTCAGCGGCACCTGCGTGAAGGCGTGGCCGGAGAACACCACCAGCCCGATGCGATCATCCTGGCGGCCATTGATGAAGTCTGCGATCACCTCTTTGGCCACGGTGATGCGATCCTTGGGGTCGAAGTCGCCCGCTTTCATGCTCAGGGAGATATCCAGCGCCAGCTGGATGTCGATGCCTTCGCGCACGACGCGCTCGGAGCTTTGCACCTGCTGCGGCCGCGACAGCACCACGATGATCAGGCCGATGGTAAGCGCGCGAATCGCGAAGACCATCCAGCGCAGGCGCACGCGCCAGGAGGGCCGCGCATCGGCCAGCAGCTTGAGGTCGGAGAAGCGCATGGTGGCAATGTCGGTGCGTGAGCGGTGCCACATCACCCACCAGACCATCGGCACTAGCGGCAGCAGCCAAAACATATATGGGTAGGCAAAATGAACGTTCATGGGCATCTCCGCCGCCTAGCGCGTGGCCAGCACGGCCTGGCGGGCATTCTCCAAAAGGGCTAGCGCTTCGTTGGACGTTGGCATGCGCCGGGCGAACTTCACGCCGTCGCTCTCGGCCAGCAGGGCCAGCAGGATGTCGCGGCGCTGCTGCAGCATCGGATGGTTCATGGCCATGCGCACCTCGCCGGTGGTGCGCTCCAGCGCCGGGATGCTAAAGCGGTCGGCGATAAAGCGCCGCAGCACATCGGCGATGAGCGCGTAGTGATCGACGATGCGATCTTGCGCCACGAGGTTCATGCGGGCGATGCGCTCTAGCTCGGCAAGCGCGGTGGCGACTGGGTCGGGCGGCGGCGCGGCGGCCTCGATTGGCGCTGGCACTGGTCGGTGGCGGCGATAGTACAGCGCCGCCCAGACCAAGAAGCCCAGCAGCAGCAGCGTGAGCAGGCTCAGGCCCAAAATCAACAGATAGTTCGCTTGTTCTTCCATATTCAGTGGTGGCTTAATTGGCTTAATGTCCTGTGCATTTTCATCGAGCACGGAGGCGATCTCGACCGCCAGCGGCACCGTGGTGACGCGGCCGGTGCTGCCGTCCGGGGCGGTGTAGCGCACGATCTGGGTCGGGAAGGCGTGATAGCCGACCTTCCAGTTGACCAGCTCGCACGTCCAGCCCTGCTGCACGGCGGCGTCGGTGCTGCTCGGCGTGCTTGCGCTGCACGCGCGCACCTCCCACTCGCCGAAGGTTGCGCCGCGCTCGGGCACAGGCGGCACCTCCAGCGTGTAGTCCTTGGGCGCGGTAACCAGCAGCTCGTAGGTCAGAATATCGCCCACGGTGATCTGCACGCGGTTTAGGCGCACATCGACGCTGACTGGCTCGTCGGCCGCACTGGTTGTGGCGGGCCAGAGCAGCAGCCCGATCCAGAGAAGAAGTATCCAACGCCGTCGCATAGTGCTCCTCATTTATGCTCGCTCGCGCCGCCGAATGCGGTTGTTGAAAAACGCCTGCAGCGCCTCGATGAAGCGCCCATGCGTCTCGATGGTGATGGTGTCGATACCCAGGGCGCGGAACTCGTTGTGGTATAGGGCGTCGCGGGCCTCGGCGCGCTCGTGCAGCAGCTTGCGCACGCGCTTGTCGCTCAGATCGACCACAAGCTCGGTTCCGGTCTCGGCATCCTGCAGGCGAATCAGTCCCACTGGTGGCAGATCGCGCTCGCCAGGATCGATCACGCGCACCGCGACCACATCGTGGCGACGGGCGGTGACGTTCAGCGCGCGCGTAAAGCTATCGTCCGAGCGAAAATCCGACACAATAAACACCAGCGCGCGCCGCTGCACAACAGTGTTGAGATAGTCTAGCATGCGCGTGATATTCGTGCCAGGGTGACGTGGCTCGGCGGTGAGCAGCGTGCGAATCATCTGCATCACGTGGTTGCGGCCCTTGCGCGGCGGCAGAAACTGCTGCACCTCATCGGTGAAGAGCATCAGGCCAACGCGGTCGTTGTTGCGCACCGCCGACAGCGCCAGCGTGGCGCATAGCTCGGTGGCGAGCTGGCGCTTGAACTTGCGCGTGGTGCCGAACTCGCCCGAGGCGCTGATATCGACGGCCAGGATCACCGTCATCTCGCGCTCCTCGACGAAGCGCTTGATGTAGGGCTTGCCGGTGCGGGCGGTCACATTCCAGTCGATCGCCCGCACATCGTCGCCGGGATTGTACTCATGGACCTCGTCGAACTCGATGCCGCGGCCTTTGAAGCTGCTCAGGTACATCCCGGCGAACATGCCGGTTACCAGCTTGGCCGTGCGCAGCTCGATCAGGCGCACCTCGCGCATCAGCTCGTTGATGTTCATCATGGCACCCGCACGCGATCCAGCATGCGCGCCACCAGCTGCTCTGGCGTGATGTTGTCGGCCTCGGCCTCGTAGGTCACGATCAGGCGGTGGCGCAGCACGTCGATGGCCATGTGCTTGACATCGTCGGGCGTGACATAGGCGCGCCCCTGGAGGAACGCCGCGCCCTTGGCCGCCAGGGTCAGGAAGATCGTGGCGCGCGGCGAGGCTCCAAACTCGATGTAGGGCCGGATGTTGGCCAGGCCGTACTGCTCGGGCCGCCGCGTGGCAAAGACGAGGTCGATGATATAGTTTTTAACGCGCTCATCAACATATATTTGATGGAAAATCGCCCGCGATCGTTCCAGCTCCTCGATGGTCATGACCGCAGTGGTGTGCGGCACGCTCGCGCCGGTCATGCGGTTCATGATCTCGAACTCCTCCTCGCGGGTCGGGTAGTCCACGACCACCTTGAGCATGAAGCGGTCGACCTGCGCCTCGGGCAGCGGATAGGTGCCGTCGTGCTCGATTGGGTTCTGCGTGGCCATAACGAGGAAGGGCTTGGGCAGCTTGAAGCTGTCGGAGCCGATGGTGATCTGACGCTCCTGCATGGCCTCTAGCAGCGCGCTCTGCACCTTGGCGGGCGCGCGGTTGATCTCGTCGGCCAGCAGAAAGTTGGTGAAGATCGGGCCTTTTTTGATGCTGAAGTCGCCGGTGCGCTGATTGTAGATCTGCGTGCCGATCAGGTCGCCTGGCAGCAGGTCGGGGGTGAACTGAATGCGCTCGAACTGGGCGTGGATGGCCTCGGCCATGCTCTTGACCATCAGCGTCTTGGCCAGGCCGGGGACACCTTCGATAAGCAGGTGGCCGTTGGCCAGCAGGCCGATCAGAATGCGCTCGGCGAGGGCGCGCTGCCCGACCACCACGCGGCCAACTTCCGACACAAGGTTCTGCAGCGACTCGCCGGCCCGCCGCACATCATTACTACTAATTTCCACGGGACGATAGCTCCTGTGTAGAACAACACGGATGTTGGGGCGGCTTATGCACCCTATCTTTGGATGATACCATAAGCCCTCTAAATCTGTGCGCGCATTCGGGCTACTTAACCAAACTCTTATGTTAACATTTTAAGCTGCTACGCCGTCGCTTGGGCTACGCTTGCCGCTGCGGCTGCCCGCCTGCTGCTCAGCGCCAGGTGCGTGCGCTTCTTCCTAGCATCCAGCATGAGCTATCACACACCTCAGCGCCTGCTATGGCATCAGCGGTCGTATGCACGTCAGCGCCTGCGCCGCCAAGGCCAGCACCACCACGCCTATGCCACAGCGAGCGCCCACCATGAGCGCGTAGCCTTTTCAAAAAGGTGAACTGCGTTGACCCCTGGACAGACTATTGTTCTATAGCCTAGCATTAGGTTGTAGCCTATCAAACAACCGTCAGAAACGAGGATATATCAAGGAGGTTGCAGATGACACCAGAATTCAATGACAAAGGACAGCGCCCATGAGCCTGCAATCGACGATTGAGTGGACGGACGCGACCTGGAATCCGGTCACCGGGTGCACCGAGGTTTCGGCGGGCTGCGACCACTGCTATGCGCGCACCTTCGCCGAGCGCTGGCGCGGCACGCCTGGGCATCCCTACGAGCAGGGCTTTGACCTGCGCCTGTGGCCGCAGCGGCTCGCGTACCCGCTGCGCTGGAAGAAGCCGCGGCGCATCTTCACCAACTCGATGTCCGACCTGTTCCACCGCGATGTGCCCGATGACTTTATCCTCGCTGTGTTCGCTGTGATGGCGCGCGCCGACTGGCACATCTTTCAGGTGCTCACCAAGCGCCCATCCCGGCTGGCGCGCCTGGTCCCGCGCATCAGCGAGCGGCTGCACGCCGCATCTGGCTGGCCCGCGCACATCTGGCTGGGCGTGTCGGTGGAGACAATCCAGTACGCCTGGCGCGTGGAGCGGCTGCGCCACGTGCCCGCCGCCGTGCGCTTTATCAGCGCCGAGCCACTGCTTGGCTCGCTGCACGCGCTTGACCTCGCCGATATCGACTGGCTCATTGCTGGCGGCGAGAGCGGCCCCGGCCATCGCCCCTGCGATCCGGCCTGGATTCGCGAGCTGCGCGATGCTTGCGTTCTCAGTGGCGTAGCCTTTTTCTTTAAACAGTGGGGCGGGCGCTCGCCGAAGTCTGGCGGGCGCGAGTTGGACGGCCGGACCTGGGACGAGTTTCCGGCGCTCGCCCCCGCGGCCGGGCCTTAATCGGTCTTGCGATCCTGGTGGCCGTGGTCACGGCGCGCTATACTACTCGCACATATGTGTGGGTAGTTTTGTTGTTTAAGGAAAGACGCGATGCGCATCAGCGAGCACTACAGCGCCTGGGCCGCCGCCTACGATAGCGACCGCAATCTGACCCGCGACCTCGATGCGCTGGTCACACGCGAGCTGCTGGGCGCGCTGCGCGTGCGCTCGATCCTTGAGCTAGGCTGCGGGACAGGCAAGAACACCGCGCTGCTGGCGCAGATCGGCGCGCAGGTGCAGGCGCTCGACTTCGCCCCCGGCATGCTCGCCAGAGCGCGCGCCAAGCTCCGCGCCACCAACGTCACCTTCACCGAGGCCGACCTGACGCAGCCCTGGCCGTGCGCCGATCAGGCGGTCGATCTGGTCGTGGGCAACCTGGTGCTGGAGCACATCGCCGACCTCGGCTTTATCTTCGCCGAGGTGGCGCGGGTGCTTGCGCCAGGCGGGCGCTGTCTCATCAGCGAGCTGCACCCGTTTCGCCAATACCTGGGCGCGCAGGCCACCTTCACGCAGGCCGACGCACAGATTCGTATCCCCGCCTATGTCCACCACATCTCCGAGTTTATCCACACCGCTGCGGCCGCCGGGCTGACGCTGACCGCGCTGCACGAGCGCTGGCACGCCGAGGACCAGGGCAAGCCGCCGCGGATTTTAGCACTGCTGTTTACCAAACCGTCCTAATAGTTTTATCGAGGTAGAGTGCATGCGAACCGTCTCATTAATTCTCGACGACCAGCTGCTGCACGCGCTGGACTCGCTCGCGGCAGAGCAGGGTATTCCGCGCACAGCGCTGATCAACAATGTGCTGACCGCCGCCGTAGCCGAGCGCCACGCACAGCGCGCGCCTGACCATGGCGAGCTTGATCTGCGGCTGGCCGAGCTGGCGCTCAACGGCGCGTCGGCGGGCTATGCCGCCGACCACGCCATCTACGCTCAATGCGAACAGGAGCACTGCTAATGCATAAGTCAGACACTGCCGCCGTGCGCGACCTCTACGCGCAGCTCATCCGTAGCTGGAACAGCCGCGACGCCGCCGCCTTCGCCGCGCCCTTCCGCGCCGACGCCAGCGTGATCGGCTTCGACGGCAGCACGATGCACGGCCCGGACGAGATCGCCGCCACGCTTGGCCAGATCTTCGCCCACCACCAGACGGCGGCCTACATCGGCAAAGTGCGCACGGTGCAGCTGCTCGCGCCTACCGTTGCGCTGCTGCGCGCCGTTTCGGGCATGGTGCCGCCGGGCCAGACAGCGCTGAACCCCGCCGTGAACACGCACCACACGCTGCTGGCCGTCCGCGACGCCGACGGCTGGCGCATCGCGCTGTACCAGAACACGCCCGCGCAGTTCCACGGCCGCCCCGACCTCGTCGAGCAGCTGACCGCCGAGCTACAGCAGGAGCTAGACGCGCAGCGCGCCGCCGAGTAGCGTTGTTTTTGAGGATGTTTAGCCGTGCTGGCTGTGCGCCGATTGCTGCATAGGCATGGCGGTGCCAGCACGGCGCGTAGGTCGGCGCGCTGCCATGCCGCCGCCTGATGATCAGCGCCGCTGTTAAGTGTTCTATGCCGGATGGCTGGTTGTGCTGGCTGGGTGGCGGTGCTGCATAGGCATGGCCGTGCCAGCACGGCGCGTAGGTCGGCGGTTTGCCATGCCGTCGCCTGATGCTCAGCGCCGCTGTTGAGTGTTCTTTTATAACGGATGGCTGGTCGAGTGGGCTGGGTGGCGGTGCTGGCGGAGCGTAGTAGTCTGCGTGAAATTGGCTCCAGGTGGGCCGATCTCAACCAGCAGACTAGCCATCACGATCACATAAGGACAATACACCATGCACAACACGTTGTATCTGCTGATTGGACCGAAGGGCGCGGGCAAGACATACATTGGCGGCGTGATCGCGCAGCACACCGACGTGCACTTTATCGCCGTCGAGCCGATCTGGTTGAGCTTGCAACCAGGCGCGGACGGCTGGCAGACGGTGCGTGCGGCTATCGACGCCGCCTTTGCCAACCACCAGCGCGTGATGATCGAGAGCCTAGGCGCTGGCGCAGAGTTTGCACAGTTCCTAGCGGGCCTAGAGCAGCAGTACACGGTCAAGTTTGTGCGCGTGGTCGCCGACTTCGACGAGTGCCTAGAGCGCGTGCGCCAGCGCGATAGCAGCAACCAGCTGCTCATTCCTATCGAGCGCGTGGCCGAGTATAATCGCATCGCCGCGCAGGTGCGCTACCCGTGGGCCGCCGTGATCCTCAACAGCCCGCCTGCGACAGTTGGAGCGATTGTGGCGGCGATCACCGCGACGTTTGATTAAGCGAGGTGCTATGTTTCAGGAGATCACCACCGCGCGCTGTCGGCTGCGCCTGCTGCAGGAGCGCGATCTGGCCGCCTTCGTGCGCTACCGCACCGACCCCGACGTGGCGCGCTACCAGAGCTGGGATACGGACTACACGCTCGCCGATGCGCAGGCGCTCTGTGCCGCCATGCACGCCGGGCCATTCGGCCAGACCGGCGAGTGGTATCAGATCGCCATTGTCGATCAGGCGACCGACGCGCTGCTTGGCGACTTGGCGCTGCACTTCATCGACGCGGCGCAGGTCGAGATCGGCTTCACGCTCGCGGCGGAGCAGCAGGGCCAGGGCTATGCGCGCGAGGCGCTGAGCGCACTGCTGGGCTACGTGTTCACCACGCTTGGGCGGCACCGTGCCAGCGCCGTGATCGATGTGCGCAACACAGCGGCGGCGCGGCTGCTGGAGCGGGTTGGTATGCGCCGAGAGGCTCACTTCCGCCAAAATATCTTCTTCAAGGGCGCGTGGGGCGACGAGTATGTGTACGCCATGCTGGCCGCCGAGTGGCGCGAGCGCCAGCAGTAGAATCAGCTTGGCGGCCGATCCGCGCACGCGAGCTGCAAGGCGGGCTGAGTCGCCCTGACTCAGCCCGCCTTCGTTTACTCCACGCCTGTGCGCGCCTGCTCGTAGACGGCGCGCAGCTGGGCGGGGATGGCCATGGGCCGCTTGGTGTCCAGGCGCACGAACACCCCAACCTGGGTGGCGCGAGCGGCCACAGCGCCGTCCACGACGATCTCGGCGCTCAGCGTCCAGCGCACCTTATCGAGGCCAGTGGCCCACATGCGCCCGCGCGGGCGGTCGAAGAGCGTGATCGCGCGCACGTAGTCGATCTGCGTGCTGGTGAGCACGGGCGCATAGCCTGCGGCGACCTGGTGCTCGAGCGGAAAGTAGCGCTCCAGCACGGTGGTGCGCAGGTCTTCGAGCCAGCGGATGTAGACGATATTGCTGACGATGCCGGCGAAGTCGATGTCGTAGCCGCGCACAGGCAGGTCGATCTCGACCAACAGCGGCTGGGGGTTATCACTCATTGCTGTCTCCTTCGATAACGCGCCAGATTGAGGCGAGCGGGCCGTTGGCTGGCGGGTGCAGGTGGCCGTTGGCCACGGTGAGCACGATGTTGGAGCCGACGCGGCGCAGCTGGGTGCCATCGGGCAGGCCGGCGGCATGCAGCGGGATGAGCGGCGGCGGGCCGTGCGCGCGGCTGGCGATCACCAGCAGGGACTCGGCCGGATGCGCGCGCATAAAGGCCAGCGTGTGCTCTGCGCCATAGAGCAGCTGTAAGCCGCCGCTGCTGAGGGCGGGCGACGAGCGGCGCAGGGCGATGATCGCCTTGTACCAGTCGCGCAGCTCGTGGTCCCAGGTGGCGCTGTTCCAGTCCATGCAGGCGCGGCAGAACGGATCGCCGCCGCCGGCCATGCCGACCTCATCGCCGTAGTAGATCGAGGGCACGCCAGGGAAGGTCATCTGGAGCGTGACGGCCACGCGCAGCAGGTCGAGATCGTCGTTGACGATGGTGCGCAGGCGCGGCGTATCGTGGGAGTTGAGCAGATTGAACTGCTGCAGCGCGATCTGCCAGGGGATGGCGGCGAGGAAGGCGCGCCACTGCTCGACGAGGGCGGCGGTGGGCAGGCGTGCGGTGTCGGCCCAGGGCAGATTCCACACGCTGGCCATATCGAAGCCCGCCAGCCACTGGAGCAGCGGGAAGGTAAAGCCGCGATAGTTCATGCTGGCGTCCAGCTCGTCGCCGCCGAGGTGGGCGGTGCCATCGTAGAAGTGCTCGCCGAGCAGGTAGGCGTCGGGGTTCTCGTGCTTGACGGCGCGGCGCAGGGCGCGGCCGATCTTGTGGCCGAGCTGCGTTGCGCCCTGGCGCGCGAGCATGTTGGCCACGTCCAAGCGCCAGCCGTCGATGCTGTAGGGCGGGCGCAGCCAGTGGCGGATGATCGCATCCTCGCCGGCGTAGATCTCCTGGCGCAGGTGGGCGCTGGCGTAGTTGAGCTTGGGCAGCGACGTGTGGCCGAGCCAGGACTCATAGTCGTCGGGGTGGTCGTGCCACACAAAAAAGTCGGCGCTGGGGGCGCTGCGGTCGGCCTGGGCGGCGGTGAACCAGTGGTGCGCCACGCCGCAGTGGTTGAGCACGATGTCGAGCATCAGGCGCATGTCGCGGGCGGCGGTGGCGGCGCGCAGCTCGACCAGCGCCGCATCACCGCCGAAGTGCGGATCGACCGTGCGGTAGTCGGCGGTGTCGTACTTGTGGTTGGAGGGCGCGCTGAAGATCGGGTTGAGATAGAGCGCGTTGACGCCAAGGTCGCTCAGGTAGTCGAGGTGCTGGGTGATGCCCGGCAGATCGCCGCCGAAAAACTCGACGCCGCCGGACTCCTGGTGCGAGCGCGGCGGTGCGCCCCAGGGCCGCGCGATGACCGGCTGGCCGTTGCACAGATACTCGCCAGACTGCACATTATTGGCGGGATCGCCATCGGCGAAGCGGTCGGGGAAAATCTGGTAGAAAACGCTTGAGCGCACCCAGTCAGGCGCGGCGAAGTTGGCCAGCATGCGGAAGTCGCTGGTGTCGGTGGGCGTGGCCTGGGCGATGCCGGCCTGCGAAAACCACCAGCCGCCGTCGTCGGTGAGCAGCCAGAAGCGGTAGCCGGTACGCGGCATGGAGAGGGTGATCTGGCCCTGCCACCACTGGACGGCGGCCTGCTGCTCGGCGGGCTGCATAGGAACCATGGTCTGCTCGCCGTCGGGGCAGATGCGAATGAAGACCTGCCTGATCGGCGCGGCCTGGCTCACGCGCAGCCGCAGCGTCACCTGTGCGCCGAGGCCCGCCGCCTGCGGCTGCACATACAGCGGCGAGCCGTCGTGGTGGACGGTGTCGAGCCAAGAGAAAACGGTCATAGCGCTCCTGTTCTACGGCCAGCGCAACGAGCGCAGACTGGCCGCTAACTCAGCGGTGCAAATTCACGTCGCCATGATATAGTATTGTTGATCCAACGCATCTTATAGCTACACACGTTGTCGTGCGCAGCGCCGTCAGCCAATGAATAGTGTATGGAGCGTAGCATGGCACCGAAGAAGTATCCCTTGCGGCGATTAGTCATTGGCACCCGTACCTACCTTTGGCGCCGCTCGCATCGGCACCCGGTTCATGATGGGCAACGGCAGTGTCAAGAGGTTCTGCGAATATTTGCTGCGCCATACAAGCGAACGTATGTTGAGATTATCTTCTCCGACCAACCAGGGTGGGCGGCGGGCTACTCATCTGACGGCGTGATCTGTTCCCGAACAGCCGTCTATAACCTGAATCGCCCCGCCGTGGTGGCCGCACTGATTCGCTACCTGCTCATGACTATTTGGGATCCGGATACAACCCAGGAAATTGTGACAATTGACGACGGAATACCACTCTTAGCGCTGGCTGACGCGCCTACCGGATATGCGTAATCCAGAGGAATACACTCCTTATAACAGCTAATCATTTCAACGAGCATCCCGGCCGCGTCGCTGAGCGCCAGCGCGCGGCGTTCATAATCATTATGTTGCAACACACGTGGAGGGTGGTATGGTTCCACAACCGATGAACCCGCAGAGCGCTGCGGTGCTGCCGCAGCTTGGCGGGCCGCTCAAGGCCCATCCGTCTGGTCGCTGGCCTTGGCTCTTTTTTAGCCTGGGCATGCTCTTTTTATTCTTTGCGCTGGTGTGGCTGTCAGCGGCGCTCAGCGGCAACGACACGGGGGCAGCGTATGCTGCCATGATCATCGCGCTGGGGCTGGCGGGCTGGATGTTCTACCTGTGGTGGCGCGGGCGCAAAAACCAGGTCGTTATCCACCAGGGCGGGCTGCTGATCACCCAGGGTAGCAGCGTGCGCGCCGTGCGCTGGGAGGACATCAACAGCGTGCGCCAGCATATCATGACCTACCGCGTGAACTTCGTGCCAGTGGTCTCTATCCATAACTACCGCCTGCGCCTCGCCGACGGCAGCGAGGTGCGGCTGGATCGCAGCGTTAAAGACATTAAGTCGCTCGGCGCGACCGTGCACCAGGAGACAGCCAGCCGCCTGCTGCCGCGCGCCCGCGCCTCGATGCAGCAGGGCTACCCGGTAACATTCAAGGGCCTGCAGGTGACGCCCAACGGCCTGCAGAAAGGCAACGACTTTTTGCCCTGGAGCGAGTTCAACGGCTACAATATTGCCAATGGCAACCTGCGCCTGATGAAAAAGGACAAGCGCCTCGCCTGGAAGTCCATCCCGATCAACGGCATGGACAACCCCTATGTCCTGATCAACTTGTTGCCCTAGCGCGCCCGCCGCGTCAGGGATGGGATAGATGTTCGTAGGATGATGACTCTCAGCACGTACAGCACGCTCGCCCGCATTCTCACCGCCGACGATCCGCTGGCAGTGCAGATCGAGCGCTGCCTCCACGTTGTGCGCACCGATCTGCCCGACCTCGATGTGCAGATCACGGTCTGGGGCCACGGCCAGCAGCGGGTCTGGAGCACCAGCGACGATGTGCTCTGGGATGCGACGCGCACCGCCCAGGTCGCCCGCCGCCGCCAGCCGCTCATCTTCGACCAGCAGGCCACGCTGCTGCCAACCTCGCTGAGCCTGCCCGCGCCGCGCCTGGAGCCGCCGAGCGAGCGCAGCTACATGGGCCTGCCGGTGCTCTGGGAGGGCCGCCTGTGGGCCGTGCTGGAGGCGCAGCGCGTTGGCCCGTTTACCTCGGGCGAGCGCACGCTGCTGCTCAATCTCTCGCCGCTGCTCGCCACCGCCGTCGGCGAGGAGCAGTGGGGCCGCCTCGCACGCCCCTCCGGCACCAACGACCTTGAGCTGCCCGCCCAGCGCGCCATCGACCAGCTGGCCCAGACGCTCGAGTCGCCGCTGGAGCTGGCCTCGCTGCTCGATGTGGTGCTGCGCGAGGCCATGCACGCCACCAAGGCCTCCTCTGGCGCGATCAACCTCATGGACTACGAGCACGAGGAGTACTCGCTGGCCCACAGCATCGGCTTTCCCGCTCAGCCAGGGGCCAGCGGCGAGCGCAATGCCTGGCCGCTGGCGGTCGGCGTCGTCGGCCGCGTGGCGCGCACCGGCAAGGCCACCCTGCTCACCGACACCAGCCACGGCCCCGAGTGGGCCTCGCCGCAGGCCGACGTGCGCGCCGAGTTGGTCATCCCCATCCACGGCCCGCAGCAGGTGCTCGCCGTGCTGGTCCTCGCCACCACCCGCGAGCCAGTCTTCACCACCGAGGACTTGTACGCCGCCCAGTCGATCGCCGACCTGGCCACCAAGCCGCTGCAGCGCGCCCTGGAGTACCAGGCGCTCATCGAGGTGCGCACGCAGCTCCAGCAGACGCTGGAGAGCCTGCCGCTGGGCCTGGCGCTGCTCGATGGCGAGGGCCGCTTGCTGCGCACCAACCCGGCTTGGTTCCAGCACTGGCACATCGACCCGCGCCGCAGCGGCGATCTCCAGTATGTGCCCTGGGACATGCTCCCGCTGCTGCTCAGCCGCCTCAGCCACCCGCTGGAGCTGAGCGACTTCTTCGCCGAGTGCCAGTCCCACCCGCAGAAGACGTTCGAGACGACCATGCGCCTGCAGGAGCCGGATCAGGACATCCGCCTGCGCTCCTCGCCTGTGCTCGACGCCCACTCCACGCCCAACGGCCGCCTGGTGATGATCGAGGACATCACTCGCGAGCGCGAGATCGACAAGATGAAAAACGAGTTTGTCTCGGTCGTCTCCCACGAGTTGCGCACGCCGCTGACCTCCATCCTCGGCTACACCGAGCTGCTGCTGGCCCGTGACTTCCCGCCGGTCGAGCGCCAGGAGTTCATCCAGACCGTCTACGACCAGGCCAACCAGCTCTCGAAGATGGTCGATGACCTGCTCAGCCTCTCGCGCCTCGACGCCGGCCAGATCAAGCTGAGCCGCTGGGTCGTCTCGCTGCACCAGATCATCGCCGAGATCACGCGCCAGCTCAACGAGACGCTCTCGGCGCGCCACCGCCTGCTGATCGACATCCCGGCCAACATCCCGCCGATCTACGCCGACAAGGACAAGATTCGCCAAATTTTGACCAACCTGCTCTCGAACGCGATCAAGTACTCGCCCGACGGCGGCCAGGTCGCCCTCTTCGTCCGCGAGCTGCGCACCCCGCCGCCCGACGCGCCCAACCTGCCCAAGGAGCGCGCGGTGCTCATCGCCGTCCGCGACCAGGGCCTGGGCATCGCGCCCGCCGACCTGCCCAACGTCTTCAACCGCTTCTTCCGCGTCGATAACTCCAACACGCGCAAGATCGGCGGCACCGGCCTGGGCCTCTCGATCACCAAGGCGCTCGTCGAGCTGCACGGCGGCCGCATCTGGGTCACAAGCACCGTCGGCAAAGGCTCGACGTTCTGGCTCACCCTGCCCATCGCCACCGAGCTAGCCCGCCGCAGCTAGGCTAGGCAGCCATGCTGAACCACTGCGCTGTGGTTGATCTCCGTCTGCGTGTACCAGTGCCTGGCCGCGCCGTCCCGCCCGTTGGTGGCGACAGAGACGCTAGCTTGTGTAGCCAAGCGCCAGGCGGCGACACGTGGCGCTCGCTGGGTTGAACCACAGCGCCGTGGTTGACCTTGGCCTGCATGTACCAGTGCCTGGCCGCGCCGTCCCGCTCGCTGGCGGCGACAGCGGCGCAGCTCCCTGCTCTGTGGCGCAACGGGCATCCCATCGCACGCTGTGGTGGGGCCGGGCCACGTGGCTGTGGGGCGCAGAGCGGGCGGGCGAGCAACAGCGCAGCGCTCGTACACCGGCGCTGGCTTAATCACTGCGATTGTTCTCCCAAAAAAAGTGTGCGGCAGTTGCGCTTGTGCGCCGTTGCGGGGAAAATGTGCGCAGATTATGTGTTTGGAGGGTCTGCTATGCTGCGCTGGCTGAAGTTGCTGTTGAACCTCTGCGCGGTGGTTGGGCTGTGCGCCTGCGCCGCCGCCGCCACGTCTGCGCCATCACGTCCGACCGCGACCACGACGCTGTACACGCCGCTCGTGAGCAAGGCCGGGCTGTGGCAGCCTGCGCCGGGCACCTCCTGGCAGTGGCAGCTCTCCGGCGCGCTCGACCTGAATGTTTCAGCGCAGGTCTACGATGTTGACCTGTTCGACACGCCCGCCAGCTCCGTCGCCGAGCTGCGCCAGCGCGGCGTGAAAACGATCTGCTACATCAGCGTCGGCTCGTGGGAGGAGTGGCGGCCCGACGCGGCGGACTTCCCCAGCGCCATCATCGGCAGCGACTACGCCGGCTGGCCCGGCGAGCGCTGGCTCGATATCCGGCGCATCGACCTGCTCGGCCCCATTTTAGAGCGCCGCTTTGACCTGTGCCGCGCCAAGGGCTTCGACGCCATCGAGCCGGACAACATCGACGGCTACGCCAACGCCACTGGCTTCCCGCTGACTGCCGCCGACCAGCTCGCCTTTAACCGCTGGCTCGCCAGCCAGGCCCACCAGCGCGGCCTCTCCATCGGCCTCAAAAACGACGCCGACCAGCTCGCCGAGCTGCTGCCCGACTTCGACTTCGCCATCACCGAGGACTGCTTCGACCAGGGCTGGTGCGACCAGATGCAGCCGCTCATCGCCGCCAACAAGGCCGTCTTCGCCGCCGAGTACACCGACACCGGCAGCACCACCGCCGCCTTCTGCCCGCAGGCCGCCGCGCTGCACATCTCCGCCATCCTCAAGCACCGCGACCTCGACGCCTACCGCGAAACCTGCCCGTAGCGCCGCGCTGGGCCGAAATGCTCCTATAATGAAGGCTAGACCCGCTCGCGCCACGGCACAGCGCCCTGGCGCATAGAATATATACAAGGAGCATACCCAATGACTCAGCTCAATGTCGGCGATGTTGCGCCTGGCTTTACCCTGCCCGCCGATAACGGCGCGACGATCAGCCTCAGCGACTTTCGCGGCAAGAAGGTGATCCTCTACTTCTACCCCAAGGACGACACGCCCGGTTGCACGACCCAGGCGTGCGGCTTTCGCGATAGCTACCCGCAGATCGAGGAGCAGAACGCCGTCGTGATCGGCGTCAGCCCCGACGATGTCGCCTCGCACCAGAAGTTCAAGACCAAGTTCGACCTGCCGTTCCTGCTCGTCGCCGACACCGACCACAGCCTCGCCGAGGCCTACGGTGTCTGGGGCGAGAAGTCGATGTATGGCCGCACGTACATGGGCGTCACGCGCTCGCACTTCGTCATCGACGAGGAGGGCCGCCTGCTCGATGTCCAGGGCAAGGTCAGCCCCAAGGACAGCGTCGCCCGCGCCCTGAAGGTGCTCGGCTAGCTCCCCCGCGCTGGCGGATGCCCATCCGCCAGCGCGCCCCGCTTGGCCCCTAGGCAGGCTAGCCCACTGCTCTCGCCATCGCACCGGGTGTCGGCGGGGCTGCGCCACCCAGGCGACGCGCCTTGAGCGTGCGGGCCAGCAGCAGCGCAGCGGCAAGCACGCCTGCCTCAGCCCATCCACCGACGCGCTTTTCTCAAAAATCTGTGCACCTGTGCGCTGCTGGTTTTGAACATCCAGCGCCGCAGCGTGAGCGCGCATGGCGGTGCATAGCCGCAGTGGTGCGTGCAGCGGCGGCATAGGTTGCGCTCGTGCCATTTGCCGCCGCTGATGATCAGCGCTGCGCTGAGCGCTTGATTGTGGTGGGGTAATCCTTGTCCGCAGCTTGCAGGTGAGGACAGCGCGGCGGATGGGCGCAGGGACGGCGGCAGGCTATGCTGGGGGCGTTATCAGCAAAGGAGCGGAGCAATGTATACAACCCAGCTAGGCCATGTGCACCTCAAGGTGCGCGATCTGCAGCGGTCGGTCGCCTTCTACACGCGCTTTTTGAACCTGCGCGAGGTCGAGCGCATCGGCGATCACTACGCCTTTCTCTCGGCTGGCGCGCCGCACCACGAGCTAGCGCTGCAGAGCGTGGGGCCGCTCGCGCCAGCCGCCAACCAGTTTGGCGTGGGCCTCTACCATATCGCCTTCGAGGTGCCCTCCAAGATCGAGCTGGCGCGGGCCTATGCGGCGCTCAGCGCGGCCAACATCGGCGTGACGCTGGTTGATCAGCGCATCAGCTGGGCGATCTACTTCAGCGATCCCGATGGCAACGGCCTCGAGATCTTCTGTGACACGCGCACCAGCGCCGCCGCCGACTGGCAGGGCCACAGCCGCATCCTGCCCGCCGAGCTGCTCTGCGCCGAGTTGGCCACGCAGCACGCTGCGCCCTAGCGCCGCCAATGTCAGCCTGCGCAATTACACAGCGCCGAGCTGCACACGGGTAGCGCCAGTCCCGCCATGCTTGTCACCAGCCGCCACTGTGGGGTTTTGTCTCCTTTACAGCGGTGTGGTGGTGGCAAAAACAGCTTGACGGTGCGTGTTGCAGCGCTGGCTAGCCGCTTTGACCGCTGCGCCGCAGGGTGCGACGGTTCGGCGGGGCCGTGATGTCGGCTACGGTGCAATGGCGGCAAACGACAGCCATGCTGGTGTTTGGCCGTGTATTGCGCATGCTGTGTGCGGTGCTGCCAGGGCGTGCCAGCCGCCTAGCACAGTGAGCCTGCCTTTCAGCGCTGTGTCATTGCCGCCGCGCAGCGCGGCTGCTACAGTGGGGCCTAGTGCGTTTTTGAAGAATAGAGGAGGCTCCCTGTGTTGTTTCGTCGCCTGATCGGGCTGGCGCTGCTTGTGGCGCTTGGCGGCTGTGGCATCGCCGAAAACGCCGCGACCACGCCGCCCACGTCCGCATCCGCCGCCCAGGCTCAGCCCGCTCAGCCAACCAGCGCGCCCACGTCCGCATCCGCCGCCCAAGCCACAGCCACTCCCGCCGCGCCGCCAGCCACCCAAGCCCCCGCGCCAAGCCCCGCCGCCTATCCTACCGCCCCGCCGCAGCCCACCGCGCCGCCCACCGCCGTACCAACGGCCGTCCCGCCGCTGGAGCTGACGCCGCAGCCTGTCGCGACGATTGCCCACACGCCTGATGCTGTGGAGCTGACGTTTACGCAGGCGGCCGCCGGCCCCGAGCTTGTGCAGGCGCTCGCCGACCGCCAGCAGGATCGCCTGCTCGTTCGCGATCCCTCCATGGAGCGCAAGCTGTGGCTCACCGACGAGCGCGGCACCATCCTGGCCGATGTGATCGCCGATCTGGCGCGCCTGGAGCGCTGCAACCATCCTGGCGGCAGCCTGGCTCCGCTTGGGGCGTGGTCGCCAGATGGGCGCTATCTGGCCGTGCTCTGCGAGGTGCTTGGCCCCAGCGAGCGCTGGAGCACCAGCGTGCTCGACACAGACAGCGGCACCTGGCACTTCCCGCAGCCGGCCACGGCGAGCAGCATCATCTACGCTAGCTGGTCGCCAAGCGCTGAGCGGCTGCTGCTGACGCTCAGCGCTGGCTTCGCCAGCACTGACGCTGCCACGCTGGCCAGCTGGGACGTGGCCGCCGCAACCGCGCAGCCGCTTGTGACGATCACCAACGCCAACACAGACGCCAGCATTGTCTGGTCGCACTCTGGCGCGCAGATCGCGCTCAACGGCACGCTCGCTGGCCGCACGGGCCTGTTTGTCGTTGATGCCAGCGACGGCAGTGTCACGCAGATCGCCAACGAGCACCACGAGCCTGTTGGCTGGAGCCTTGATGACCAGACGGTCTACACGCGGCGCGTCTTCGGCCCTGGCCGGGTCCAGGCGGTTGCTGTGCAGTCGGGCAGCGTCAGCA
Organism: Herpetosiphonaceae bacterium; assembly: GCA_013538855.1. Lineage (GTDB taxonomy): Bacteria > Chloroflexota > Chloroflexia > Chloroflexales > Herpetosiphonaceae > OHK22. Next base: position 30,143 of record JABXJS010000047.1, on the reverse strand, counting down.
GCATCGACAGCTCCGATATCAGCGCCTACGCCTACACCGCCGCGCTCGTGCCCGCCCCCGACCAGCAGCAAGTGCTGCTCACGAGCACCAAGCTCCACCTCTACGCCGCCGACGCCACGCTGCTTCAGAGTATCCCGGCTGAGGCTGGCAGCGAGTTCAAGGCGGCGGTCTGGGAGCGCGACGGCGGCGCGCTGATCGTGGCGCTGCTGCGGCCGAGCGTCGGCGTGACGCTGTGGCGCTACCTGCTCAGCGCCGACGGGCGCACGCTGGAGCAGCCGCAGCAGATCGGCGACTATCCTGGCAACAACATTCTCGGTCTGGATCTGTCGCCGCAGGGTAATCTGCTGCTTGATCTGACCGGCGGCTACAAGGTGATTCGCGACAGCTCCGGCCAGGAGCTAGGCTATGCACCTGGCACCAACGGCAGCTGGCGGCCATAGTACAATGCCTCCGTCGATCTCTCTCTGATCAAGGAGGCACTTCATGGCCGATTCGATTTTCCGGGCCGATCTGTTCGCCGACCAGACGATCATTGTCACTGGCGGCGGCACAGGCATTGGGCGCGCGATCGCCCGCGAGCTGGCGGCGCTGGGCGCGTTTGTGGTGCTGGCCGCGCGCAAAGAGGAGCACCTGCTCGCCGTCCACGCCGAGATCAGCGCCGCCGGCGGGCGCAGCCTCGTGCATGTGTGCAATATCCGCGACGAGGCGCAGGTCAAAGATTTATTCGCGACGGTGCTAGAGCAGCGCCCGCGCATCGACGGCCTGGTCAACAACGCCGGCGGGCAGTTCCTTAGCCCGGCCGAGCATATCTCGCGCAACGGCTGGCACGCGGTGGTCGAGACCAACCTCACCGGCACGTTCTTGATGTGCCGCGAGGCCTACAACTGCTCGCTGAGCCAGCACGGCGGCGCAGTCGTCAACATCGTCTCGGAGATGTGGCGCGGCTTTCCGGGCATGGCCCACTCGGGCGCGGCGCGCGCTGGCGTGGTCAACCTCACGCAGACGCTGGCGGTGGAGTGGGCGCGCTCCGGCGTGCGTGTCAACGCGGTTGCGCCGGGCCTGATCCACTCCAGCGGCCTTGATCAGTACGGCGAGGCCATGCGTCCGCTGATCGACCAGATGGTGCAGTATCTGCCGGCCAAGCGCATGGGCAGCGAGGGCGAGGTCGCCGCCGCCGTGGTGTTCCTGCTCTCGCCTGCCGCCAGCTACATCAGCGGGGCGACCCTGCGCGTCGATGGGGCTAGCTCGCTCTGGCGGCACGCCTGGGAGATCGATGACCACGATGCCGCGCCGCCGCCCTGGCCCGGCTACGGCAGCGAGCTACAGCCGTAAGTCGCAGTGGCTCACGCTACTACGTGTGGATGCTGAAAACCAGCGCCGTGGTTGGGCGCGGCGGGTGCGGGCAGGCGGCGGCGTGGTTGCCAACCCGCCCGCTGATGGCGTGGCGCGTGGCTGGCGCAGCCCGGTCGGGTACCCGCTGGGTGGACCGTGCGATTGAGCAGCGCGGTGGTTAAAGCAGCAGGCCGACCAGCAGCTATGAGCTAGTGGTCGGCCTGATGGTGCGGGCCTAGTTCTCCATGGCGTGGGCCTCGGCCTCCTGCGCCAGCGTCTCCTCGATGTTGAGCAGGCGAATATGCTTGAAGCCCTCGGCGTACTCGGCAGCGACGCCAGCGGCGCGGGCGCGCTCGCCGCCCTCCTTGGCCCAGGCCAGCATGCGCTCCTCGGGGTGCCAGTCGCCGAGCTGGCTCTTGTGCTCCAGCAGGGCGGCGATCTTGGTGCGCACATCGGCCTCGTCCAGGGCGATCCAGGTATCGGCGTGGTTGGTGCCCATCAGATAGACCTCGCTGACCTTGTACGGCTCCAGGTTCTCGACCAGCAGCTCGGGGAAGATCAGGCGGGTGGAGGCGGCGGGCATCACGGCGGCCAGCGTGGCCTCGCCAGCGGCGCGGTGGTCGGGGTGGTTGACGTAGGTGTCGGTCCAGCGCATCGTTGGGTCCTGGCACACGATCACGTGCGGGCGGATGCGGCGGATGGCGCGGGTGATATCGCGGCGCACATCCAGGGTTGGCTCTAGCTCGGAGTCGTCGTAGCCGAGGAAGGTCACATCGTCGCAGTTGAAGTGGGCGCAGGCGGCGCGCTGCTCGACCTTGCGTATCTCGGCGAGCTTGGTGGGCGTCATATCGGGGTCGCTGGAGCCGTGGTTGCCATCGGTGCACAGGCAGTAGTGGATGCTGTGGCCCTCGCGCGCCCAGCGTGCCAGCGTGCCGCCGCACATAAACTCGGCGTCGTCGGGGTGGGCCATCACAACCAGAATTCGTCGTCGTGGTGCCAGATTTGCCTCACTCATGCATACAGTCCTTTCAGGTAGATTAAGCCACTGGGTGCAACTCCGCACCATGCCGCCGTGGGCTGGGCCACGCCAGCTGCAGGCCGCCGTCACGAGCGTGTATGCGCAGCCTGGCCCACGCCGTGCGGGCCTGCGACTGCGCACCGACGCATCTTTATTAATCCACAACGCTGGTGGCCGCTAGCGCCGCCGTGCGCTGGTGCCAACGCCACGAGCGTACACCCACGCCGCGCGGGCCTGCGCCTGCGCAGCAATGAATCGTGATCAAAAACAACGCTGGTGGCCGCTAGCGCCGCCGAAGCCATGGCGGATGCGCGCCGCTGCGTGCTGGTGCGGCGTTAACATTGTACTCCCAAAGGCGGGCTAAACGCGGGGTGGGGGCTAGCGGATGGCCGCTGGATCGCCTATGACCGTCAAGAGGGCGGCGGCGGGATCGGCGGCAAACGCTTGAATCGCTGGCCAGTGGGTGCGCAGCAGCTGCTCGATGCTGGCGGTCGTGCAGTTGCCGGTCTGCAGCCAGATGACCTTGGGCGGCGTGCCCATGATCACGCTCAAGTCATTAAAGTCGGTATCTTTTGTCACGATGATGAGCTGGGCCTGGAGCGCGTAGTCCCAGACCGTGCGGTCGTCGGCGCGATCAAGGCCGACCAGGGCAACCTGCGTGCTGTTGGGAGCGAGATCGCTTAGCCGCACGACGAGCTTGGGCGAGCAATTTTGATCGAAGAGCAGCGTCATGCGGCCACAAGCATTGGCTGGCGCTCGCGGTCGGCGGCGAAGCTCAAGCAGGCGAGAATATCTTCGCTGGTGAGCATCGGGAAGTCATCGAGGATCTCTTCGATGCTCATGCCAGCAGCGAGGTAGCCAAGCACATCATAGACGGTGATGCGCAGGCCGCGGATGCACGGGTGCCCGCTACGCTTGCCTGGCTCGAGCGTAATGCGCTGGGCGTAGGGTTTGGTCATAGGTCGGCTCCGTTCTGAAAGCGCGGCAGCGCCGCAGTCCCCGTATTGTAGCAGCTTTGGCAGCTATTTTTAATATTTGCTGCTTGGGGCGGCTGGCGGCTGATGCTACAATCGAGGCATCGCTTTTCACGAACTCATCCAAGGAGACAACCATGGCACCGAAGAAAGCCCTTGTGCTGTCAGGCGGCGGCGGGCGCGGCGCGTACCATATCGGCGTGATCGAGGCGCTGATCCAGAGCGGCTGGATGCAGGATGGCGTCGGGCCAGACATCATCGCGGGCACCTCGATTGGCGCGATCAACGCCGCCGCGCTGGCCTCGGGCATGCCCATCGCCGAGCTGAAAGAGCGCTGGCTGGCGATGCACACCGAGAGCGTGCACACGCTGTCGCAGGACCTGCCGCCGCTGAGCCGCCCGCTGATGCGCTTTATGCTGCGCAGCATCCTCACCTCCGACGACCACGGCGGCGCGGAGAGCATCGACCTGCCCAAGTCCGATCTCAACCCGCGCTCGTTTGTGGAGCGGCTGCGCGACGTGTTCAAGGGCCGCCCGTTCCGCAGCCTGCTGGACACCACGCCCTGGCGGCACACGCTTGCGCCGTGGATGAACTTCGCGCGCATCAACTCGCCGCAGTCGCCGTCGCTGCTGCTGACCGCCACCGACCTGCAGCGCGGCACGCTCAAGGTCTTCTGCAACCACGACCTGGCGGGCAACCCGATCGACCAGATTCGCCTCGACCACCTGCTGGCCTCGTCGAGCATTCCGGCGGTGTACCCGTGGACCGAGGTGGACGGCGCGAAGTACTGGGATGGCGCGGTGCTGGCCAACACGCCGCTTGGCCCGGTGATCGAGATGGCTGGCGGCGATGTTGAGATCGTCGTGGTGATGATGACGCCGTGGGACGCCGAGCCGGAGGACGCCGACACTAAGCTCGAGGACGTGCCGCAGGATTTGGTGCAGGCGCTGTGGCTGACGCTCGACTGGGCGCTGCTGGCCTCGTATCGCGCCTCGTTTAAGCTGCTCAAGGTCTACAATCGCATGGCCGACATGGCCCAGCGGCTCAACGCCGCCGCCGACAAGACCGGCGACCAGACGCTGCGCTGGAGTGAGGCCATGCCCCACCGCGTGCGCGAGCCAATCGTCATCGCGCCGGAGAGCCTGATGTCGCTGGAGTGGATTGTGGACTACGAGCGCGCCAACCATGCGGTGCTCTTCGCCCAGGGTGCCGCCGATGTCGCCCGCTGCTTCCCGCAGGCTGGTCCATAGTTAAAAAAGATGCGCCAGCGCTGTGGTTAAGCGTCAGCGCGGCGTGGGCCAGGCCGTGCATGGCCGCTGCTTTCACGGCAGCCAGCGGTTAAAAAAGGATGCGCCGACGTCGTTGTGGCGACGTCGGCGCGTGGTGGTTAAGCGGCTACTTCCAGCTATCGTTGCGGGTGACGGTGCCGCTGCTTGGTGTGGTAAAGCTGCGATTTGCGCCGCTCTCCCAGATCACATTGCCGGAGCCGTCCTTCTTGATGTACTTATACTCGACGGCGGTGTTGGCGGGCAGGCTGATCGTCTTGCTCCAGGTGGGGTAGTTGGCTGACGAGAGCAAGATCGCATTGCTGGTGTTCCAGCTGCCGAGGGCGGCGATGTTGCCAACGACGTAGACATTCTGGCCCCAGACCGTGGTGGCGTACTCGTTGAAGGTGGTCGAGATGCCTGTGCTGGGCGTGGGCGTCGGCGTGGAGCCGCCGGAGACCTTCGCGCCAACGTGGAGGGCCACCGCGTCCATGCTGCCGATGCTGAGCGTGGCCTGGCCGCTGCTGTTGACCGTGACGGTGGGGCCGGAGCAGGAGCCGTTGTTGAAGTCGCCGTGGATGATATCGCAGTAAGTGCCGGCGGCCAAGCCGGTCTGGAAGGTGCGGCTGAGCGTGCCGCCCTCGCGATTGATGGCGACGAAGCCGAGGCTGCCGCGGCTGAAGGCGATCTGATTGTAGCCGTTGGTCCACCAGTTATTGACCGTGAAGGCCGAGCTGGTGTAGTTGCGGAAGGCGACCATGTTGGCGATCTGCCGCCAGCGGTGCTCGCACTTCCAGGCGCTGAAGCAGTTGGCGGTGTTGCCAGAGTAGACCGGGCTGGACGGCGGGCCTTGGTCGGTGTTCGAGAAGTCATAGCTCGACATAACCTTGGGATAGCCATAAGGCCAAGCGAGCATAAAGACATTGCCGAGGGTATAGAGCGCGCCATCTTTGTAGGTGAGCACGTGGCCGCCGCCGCCGTGGCCGCGCTGGTTGTCGTGGTTATCGGTGAAGACGACCGCCTTGTCGCTGGCCATCATGCCCCAAGGAGTGCCGAAGTTTTGCAGCCACGCGAGCTGACCGTTGAAGAAGGTATCGCCGATCTTCTGGCTATACTTGAACTCGGTCACATCGCCATTTTGGAAGTAGTCGCTGGCGTGAATTGGCTCGCCGCCCTGATCGATGACCTCTTGGAAGACGTAAGGTGAGCCGTTGAGCCGCCCGACGATATTATTGATGTCGCCGGTGTAGATGTGCTTGGCGGCGTCGATGCGGAAGCCAGCCACGCCCATGCTCGCCAGATCGTTCATGTAGCTGGCGATCTTGCCGCGCACATAGTCGGAGTCGGTCTTGAGATCGGCGAGGTTGACCAGCTCACAGTTCTGCACTTCCCACGCATCTTGATAGTTGGCGATGTCGTTGTTGCCATTGCGTCCGCAGTAGTGGAAATCGTTGCCGGAGTAGGTGCCGGGGTAGTTGTAGTGCGAGTACGACGAGCCGGCGACGCCGGTGCCGCTGCCGTCGTTGCCGGTCATATGGTTGATGACCGCATCGACATAGATGTCAACGCCCACGGCTTTGCAGCGGCTGACCATATTGGCGAACTCGGCGCGGGTGCCGCTGCGGCTCTCGACCTTGTAGCTCACCGGCTGGTAGCGCGTCCACCACTGCGAGCCTTGGATGTGCTCCTGTGGCGGCGAGACCTGCACAGCGGCGAAGCCCTTGGGGCCGAGCCAGTTTTCGCACTCTTTGGCGATGTCGGTCCACTTCCACTCAAACAGGTGCACAAACACTGTGCGCGGCGGAGTGGTGGACTGGGCCTGCGCCGATGGCGCTGAGCGCGGCGTGATAAACGTGATTCCAATCAGGAGGACTAAGAGCAAACTCGACAGCCAACGAAACGATGAGCGTGAAAGAGGTAGCATCCGTAACTCCTTTGATACGTTGCGTGTATTCAGAGTTGGGTCGATGCTGAAGAGGGCTAGCAGACTCGTCAACACCGTCTATCAGGGAGTGTTTCGCGTCTTCGCTGAAACACCGGGCCTTGTTCGATTTTGTTCGCCCATGAAACAAAGAACTGGGCGTGAAAAAAGAATGAGGTGTTTCTTGATTGTGTGCTTGGGGTGAGCGGCAAACTTCGTTTGTTTACGCAACGAAGTATACAAAATTAAAACTTTATTGTCAAGGGTGATTAACCATATATTGTGAATGTGGCAACGTTTCCAAAGGACCAATAGACTATTGACCGACCTGTGCCACCAACGCGCCACCTGGACCAGCACGCGCTCCCAAAGGGCATGTATCCTGCACCAGCGCACACATGTGCCCGAGTAGGCCCATACGGATGCGCGCAGCTACGGCCACGGACTAGCTGGCCGCTAGGACCAATGCCGCTGAATGTATTAATCGTCTCTTGGCGCTGTAAACCTAACTGCGAACGAGCGGCGCTCCCCCAAACTGCTGATGGCAGTCGCCGCACAGGCTGCTAGACTTAGCATGTGCTGCCAACTGGCACACAGCTTAATCACTATAAGGAGTGCTATGACTGCAACTGAACACGGCACGGTGACGGTTAATGGCGGCGAGCTACCCTACGAAGTGCAGGGCCAGGGCTATCCGCTGGTGCTGATCCACGCTGGCGTGGCCAACATGCGCATGTGGGATGCACAGGTGGCGGCCTTCGCGCCCTACTTTCGGGTCATCCGCTACGACACGCGCGGCTTTGGTCGCTCGCGCACGGCGAGCGTCGCCTTCTCCAACCGCCAAGACCTGGCGGCGCTGCTTGATCATCTTGGCGTGCAGCGCGCCCATGTGCTTGGGCTTTCACGTGGCGGCAGCATCGCCACCGACTTCACCCTGGAGTACCCAGAGCGCGTCAGCGCCCTCGTGGCGGTGGCGGCGGGCTTCAGCGGCTTTGACGGCCCCGTGGAGAACACCGCCGAGGAGCTAGCGCTCGACCAGCGCTCAGCGGAGCTAGAGGAGCAGGGTGCATTTGACGAGCTAGCCGAGGTGGAGCTACAGATGTGGGTCGATGGCTTTGGCCGCAGCAATGGCCCGGTCGATCCGCAGGTGCGCGCCCTCGTTGGCGAGCTGAACAGCGGCAACTTTCAGCGCGACGACGGCACGCCCACGCCGCAGCCGCTGGAGCCACCGGCGGCCACGCGCCTGCACACGATCAGCGTGCCGACGCTGGTGCTATGGGGTGACTGCGATATCACCGACATGCAGGTGATGGGCGCGACCATGGCCCGTGAGGTGCCCAACGCGCAGCACCACGTCTTTCCCAATGTGGCTCATATGGTCAACCTGGAGCGGCCGGAGGAGTTCAACCAGCGCGTGCTCGACTTCCTGCGCAGCGTGCCGACCGAGTAGCCGCCTGCTAGCTTTCGCTCATGGGCGAGCTGCAACACAGATTGCTTAAACACAGCACCCTGGCTCATAGCTGAGCCAGGGTGCCTATGCATACGCCTTAGCGCTAGTCGAGGTAGCGCAGCGGGTTGACGGCGACGCCGTCGATCTTGACGGTGAAGTGCAAGTGCGGGCCGGTGGAGTAGCCGCCGCCGGCGCGGTCGTAGGTGCTGCCCATGTAGCCGATCAGGTCGCCGGCATCGACGGACTGGCCGACGCTGACCACTGGCTGCGACATCATATGGCCGTACTCGGTGACGATCGCATCGCCGTGGCTGATCTTGACACAGTAGCCGTAGCCGCTGCACCAGCCGGCCTGGATCACGCGCCCAGAGCGGGCGGCCACGATTGGCGTGCCCTGGCGATTGGCGATTTTTTTTTTTAATGATACGGCGACCACCGAGAAGTTACGATAGCCAAAGCCGGAGGTCAAGTCGCCCCAGGTGGGCCAGACCCAGACCGGCGGCGGCGGCGGCGGTGGCGGGAAGTCGTCGGTCTCGTTGAGGCCATCCCAGACAGCGTCGGGGATCAGGACAACCTCGCGTGAGATCCAGGCGACCGTGCCATCGTCGACGCGCACCTTGGCCCACTCTTCGTGGCGGGCAAGCAGCTCAAGCTTGGCCCCGCTGTTGAGCTTGGTGATCTTATCGTAGTTGGTGCCGGGGCCTTCGCGCAGGTTGGTGCGGTCATCGCGCACGATCGCGGCGGCGCTGGCTGGCTGCTGCGCCAGATCGGCGACGCCACGTGCTGAGAGCGCGCCGATGCCGGCCAGCGATGCGTTGGGCACAAAGATCTCGCGCCCGGCAACCAGCGGCTGCCCGTGGTCGAGACCGTTCGGCGGATAGGTCATAATCTCTTCTGGGGCCACACCGTAGCGGGTCGCAATCTCGCCGAGCGTCTCGCCCTCTGCGACAACGTGGGGCACGCCCGACATGCGCGGGATGCGCAGCCGCTCGCCGATGGCGAGGAGATCGCCAAGATCGTTGGCGGCGATCAGCGAGTCCGGCGAGATATTGTACTGCGCGGCGATGGAGGCGATCGTCTCATCGGCCTGCACCACGTGGGTGGCCACAAAGGCTGGCCCGCGGGCTGGGGCAGGCTGGACGAGCGGCGGCGCGATTGGCTCGTAGCGCTCCTCGCGGTCGATGCCGCCGACGCTTGGCTTGGTGGCTGAAATCGGAATAACGACGCGCGCCGGATCGCTGAACGGCTCCTCGACCACGACGGTGGCGACATCTGTCGCTGTCTGGGGGGCTGGATAGAGCGGGAACCCGCCGCCAGCGGCCATGATCAGCGCCAGCAGCAGCACCGCCCCATGGGCGAGCAGGCGGCGATGGATGCGCACATGTTTGAGTTGCTGAGAATAGCTGCGCAGACCTCGTCGGGGGGCCGGATCGGCGGGTGCTGGTGGTGCTTCACGCCCCACAAGACCCGCGAGGGTGCTGCGTGCTTGATGGGCCGCCCGTAGCTCGCGCCGCCGCTTATCTGCGCCGACGACAACATTGGGGGCAACTTGCGCTTGCTCCTGATCATCGACCCGCAGCAGCGGCAGATGGCTCTGCTCTTGCGGCGCGGGTAGGAAGATCACCGGATCAGCGATTGTTTTGTCAGGAACGCGACGACGTGGCGTTCTGGTTGCTGCCATGGAGAAGGCGCTCCTTGTCCAGTGCGATGGGCTGTATCAGCGTGGGACAGCCATACAAGGCACATATAACAATTCGCATATAGCTAATGAAAAGTTATGGCAAGCATAGCTGATGATCTATACTTTGTCAATTTGGCCGCCATCCTATGCTATACTGAGCGCCAGTATCTCCACGCGATCGGCGCTCCGACCGCTGTTGTTGAGGTTGAGCAATGGTACGTCGTGTTGCAATTGCCGGTGCCACCGGCTACACCGGGCAGCGGCTGCTGGCCGAGCTGGGTCATCAAGCTCTGTGGGATGGGCGCGCGCTGGTGCGGCCAGGCTCCGAGCATAAGCTGAAGCCTGCGCCAGGCCAGGACATGGCGGTCTGCTCGGCGCGGAGCGTTGACGAGCTGCTGATCGCGCTTAAGGGCTGTGCGGCAGTGATCCAAACCATCGGCACCACCCGCGCGCAGTTCGCCCCTGGCATCAGCTATGAGACGGTCGACTATGCTACGACGGTGGCGCTGGTCGCCGCCGCGCAGGAGCTTGGCATCAAGCGCTTTCTGCTGCTTAGCTCGGTTGGCGCTGGCAAGCCGGTCGGCCCCTATCTCCAGTGGAAGGCGCGCACCGAGCAGGTGGTGCGCCAGTCGGGGCTGAACTGGACGATCCTGCGGCCTGCGGCGATCGTCGGGCCGCTGCGGCGGCTGATGCACATTGGCTCGCTGCCGTTTGCGCTGCTCAGCAGGCTGCCCGATCCGCTTGGCGCGGTTGGCTATCGCTATCGGCCCATCAATGTTACGCTGCTGGCCGAGTGCTTCATCCGCTGCCTCGACGACGCCGACACCATCGGCAAAATCCTTGAGGGCCGCGCGCTGTGGAATATCGTTAAAGCCTAGGTTGGCACTCTGAAGTCGCAATTCGTCGCACTGGGCCGCCGACGCGATCGGCGCTGGCTCCCCAGTCAATGTATAGCAAGAGGCTTGCATGATCGATCAACTCGCTACAATTGAAGATGAAGCGCGCGCAGCGCTCACGTCGGTGCAGACGCTCGACGATCTGATCGCCTGGCGCTCGCAGTGGCTGGGCAAGAAAAGCACGCTGGCAACTCTCAGCCAGCAGATCGGCAAGCTGCCCGCTGACCAGCGCCCGGTGTTCGGCCAGCGCTTTGGTGCCGTGCGCGCCGCGCTCACCGAGCTGGACGCCACCACCGAGGCGCGCCTACAGGCCGCCAAGCTCCATGAGGAGCTGGAGGAGGACAGCATCGACGTGACGCTGCCCGGCCGCCAGGTGCCCGTCGGCCGCCTGCACGTCAGCACCCGCTCGCTGCGCCGCATCCAAGCTATTTTCGCCGAGATGGGCTTCCAGGTCTGGGAGAGCCGCGAGGTCGAGAGCGATGAGTATAACTTCGGCCTGCTGAATATGCCCGAGCACCACCCGGCCCGCGATATGTGGGACACGTTCTATGTGAAGAGCAGCGATCCCGAGCACAAGGTCGTGCTGCGCACGCACACGTCGCCTGGTCAGATCCACGCGATGCGCGCGCTGCACCCTCACCCGATCCGCATGATCCTGCCAGGTAAGTGCTACCGCTACGAGCCAGTGACCGCGCGCTCGGAGATGATGTTCCACCAGGTCGAGGGCATTGTCGTCGGCCAGCATATCACGATGACCGATCTCAAGGGCACGCTGGCCAACTTCGCCCGCCGCATGTTCGGTGCCGAGGCCCAGGTGCGTTTCCGCCCCAGCTACTTCCCGTTCACCGAGCCAAGCGTCGAGGTCGATGTGGAGTGCTTCATCTGCGGCGGCGCGGGCTGCCGCGTCTGTAAGTACACCGGCTGGCTGGAGATTCTGGGCGCTGGGATGGTGCATCCAACCGTGCTGCGCAACGGCGGCTACGATCCCGAGCAGTGGAGCGGCTTCGCCTTTGGCATGGGGCCAGAGCGCCAGACGATGCTGCTCTACGGCATCGACGACATCCGCTGGTTCTTCTCCAACGACGCCCGCTTCCGCCAGCAGTTTGGCTAGCTACACTCTCCCTCCGGGCGGTGGATACGCTCCGCCGCCCGCTTTTGATTTAAGGAGCTGCCGATGACCCGCCGGATGGCTGTGGCCTCTGCTCTGCTGATGTTCCTGCTGCTGGCAACTTGGCTCAGCCTCGCGATCCCGCTCGGCGAAGGCCCCGACGAGCCAGGCCACGCCGAGTTTGCCTTCTGGCTCGCACGCACCGGCCGCCTGCCGAACGTTGCCCAGGGCGAGGTCCCCGGCGAGGGCCATCAGCCACCGCTGGCCTACTGGCTCTTTCAGCGCGCCGCACGCGTGGCACCGCTGGCCGACCGCGTGGTGCGCCTCAGCGCGAATCCCGGCTGGCTCTGGGCTGGCGGCGATCAGGCCGCCGCCTTTGGCCGTCGCTCTGCTGATATCTGGCCCTTCGCCCCCGATACCCGCGCCTGGCACCTGATGCGCCTGCTGGCGGTGCTCTGCTCGCTGCTGACGCTGCTACTGACGCTGCGACTCGGCTATCACTGTCTGCGCCTGCCCTGGTGGACGGCGTGGGGCGCGCTGGCGCTGCTGGCGCTCTGGCCGCAGTTTCTCTTTCACTCGGCGCTGGTCTCCAATGATCCGCTGCTGTGGACTCTGCTGGTTGCGCTGGTGAACACGCTGCTGACACCAGAGCCAGGCCGCTGGTGGGGCTTCTGGGCGGGTCTGTGGCTGGGCCTGGCCCTGCTGACCAAGCAGAGCGCGATTGTGGCGCTGCCGCTGCTGGCGGTTGTGCTGTGGCGGCGCTGGCCGCGGCTTGTGCAGCCCTGGCGGCAGGTTGGCTTCCTCATTGTGCTGCCGCTGTTTGTCGCTGGCTGGTGGTATTGGCGCAACCTGCGGCTCTATGGCGATATCTTTGGCCTCACCGCCTACAGCGCGATGTTCGCCAGCGCGCGCTTCAACCCCGCCAGCGCCAGCGACTGGCTGCAGGCCGCCCGTGCGCTTGGCGGATCGCTGGTGGCCCGCTTTGGCTGGATGAGCGTGCCCGCGCCAGCGGCGCTGCTCTGGCTCGGCGCGCTGATCGCGGCCCTGGGCCTGGGCGGGCTGCTCTGGCGCATCCGCCGCCCGACGCTGGCCCCGCTCATGCTGCTGTTTTGGCTGGGCTTGACGCTGGCCTGGACGGTGGCGTTTGCGCTGGTGAGCGGCATGGTCGGCTGGCAGGGCCGCTTTGTGCTCAGCGCCGCGCCCGCCCTGGCCCTTGGCCTCGCCGCTGGCCTGTGCACGCTGCACCGGCATCTGCTCAGCGTGGCGCTGCTGGCGCTGCTGCTCGCCGATCTGCTGCTGCCGAGCCAGATGCTCGCGCCAGCCTATCCGTCGTTCGTCGTGCCGCCGCAGCCCACCACGCCGCTGCTGGCTAGCTGGACGCCGGACACCATCGGGGCCTTCGAGCTGCGCGCCGTCGATCTGCCTGCGACGGTGCAGGCTGGCTCGCCGCTCACCGTCACAACGCTCTGGCACGCGACAACGCATCAGGAGCGGCGCTGGTCGATGTTTTGGCACCTGGCACAGCCCGGCGCGAAGTACGAGGTCTATGCCTTCAACATCCAGCCGCAGGGCGGCCGCTTCCCGGCGACCCGCTGGACCAAAGATGACTGGTGGCGCGACACGATCAGCATTCCCATCCCCGCCGACCTCGCGCCGGGCACCTACGATCTGCGCGTCGGCTGGTACGATCAGTTCGGCACCGAGCAGCGCGTCGGCATCCGCGACACACGCGGCGTGCTCCTCGGCGAGCACTACACTGTCGGCCAGATCACCGTGCGCTAGCCGCCAGCGGTGGGTTGATGGATTGATGAAATGCAGCCAGCGCGGCCATCCCGCAGGCGGCGGCGCAGGCGCGTGCTCCAGCCGCGACCCGCGCGCTGTTTTCCCCCGGCCGAGTGGCCGCACCCCAGGCTGCCGTGCGATGGCAAGAGCAGTGTGCTAGCCGCCAGCTGTGGGTTGATGGATTGATGAAATGCGCCAGCGCGGCCATCCCGCAGGCGGCGGCGCAGGCGCGTGCTCCAGCCGCGACCCGTGCGCTGTTTCCTCCCCGGCCAAGTGGCCGCGTCCCAGGCTGCCGTGCGATGGCAAGAGCAGTGTGCTAGGCCGTTTTGGCGCTGCTGCTCGGTTCAGGCGCTGCTGAACTAGGGCTGCGGCCCAAGGCCCTGCGCCTCCCCGTGAACGTATGTCCTGGCACCAGCGCAGGCTCACGTCTGAGCCGTGGCTGGACAACCACCGCCGACGCATTCAGCAACACGAGACCAGCGATGCGCAGGTGCTGCTCGCGGTGCGCGGCTGAGCTGTGGGCGCACAACCACGAGTCATTGATTAAAAGGAAGGCGGCACGCTAGGCGAGTGGACTTGCGCCGGGGCTGGCCGAGCGTGGGCGGAACGCGCCACGGCGCATGTGACACTTGGTGGCTAGATCAGCGCAGGCTCTGGCGTGGCCGCCAGGTAGGCCTGGGCCTTGGCGATATCGATCTGCCAGATCGTCTGTGACTCGTAGGGCTGAAAGCCGAGTTGGTGGTTGATGCGCAGCATGGCCGCGTTGGAGTCCGCGTTGGCGGTGCGCACAACCTGGGCCGCGGGCAGCTCGCGCAGGACGCGCTCGAGCATGGCGGCCTTGAGCCAGCGGCCGATGCCGCGCTGCCGAAACGCTGGAAAGACGCCGGTGTTGCCCTGGCTGAGAATGGTCGGGCGCTCTGGGTGCCACATAATCTCGGTGAAGCCAGCCAGCCGTCCGCTGTGCTTCTCGCGGGCGTAGAGCGTCCAGTGCTGCGAGCCATCGGCCAGCATATTGCGCTCCATCTCGCGGATCTGCTCGGGCGTGAAGTGGATGTCTTCAACCTCTAGCTCATCGTGGGGCTGCGTGTTCATCACCTCAAACAGGGCGACCACCTCAGGCAGCGCCGCGTCGGGGTACGTGCCCTCCCAGCAGCCCAGCTCGAAATCGGCGGTGGGCGCGGCAGCAAGCCAGCGCCGCAGCAGCGCACGGTCCAGCTCCGCAAGATTGAGCTGATTGACATGCCCGGCGAGGCTGGGCTGCGCGCCGAGCTTGGTCAGTGCGATTGCTCCGGCGGGCACGCGCTCAGAGGTTTGGGTCATAAGCATGCGGCGCTGGCGGGCGGCGGCGGTGGCCACGATCTGCGCCAGGAGGCGGCGGCCGATGCCTTGGCGGCGATAGGCTGGCGCGACGGTGATGCTCATTTGGCCCATGTGCTGGTTGGCCTGCTCGGCATCGCTCCACATGGCTAGCTCGCCGCGTCCGACGATGCGTGCGCCGTCGCGGGCGACCCAGGTGTGCAGCTCGATGAACGGCGGGACGTTTTGCCAGGTCAGCACCTGCTGCTCCAGCGGGATCGGCGGATCGGCGGGCTTTTGCTCGGCGCGGATGGTGGCGGCCAGCTCGTACAGGCGGGCGTACTCGGCGCTGCTGGCAGCGCGCAGATCGAATGGTTGAATGTCAATCACGGTTTTTACCCTCCAGTGTTTTGATGCGTTTGGCCAAGGCGCGCTTGACGGCGCTGGAGGCGCGCAGCACGCCCAGGACGCGAATCGACTCGATGGTGGCCTCGGCCAGCTCCGGCGAAATGTCGTCGTTGAGCACCACCGCCCCGATAGCGCGAATCTCGAGCTTTTCATTGCTGCTGCGGTAGCGCTCCAGATCGCTGCGGTCGTAGGTGAGCACGCCGAGCACCATCGAGCGCCGCGTGACCGTCTGCTGAATCGACTCGGCGTGGGTCTGGAGCTGGTTGCGCACGGCGGTGCGGATGAAGTCGGTGCGGCTAGAGTAGAAGCCCTGCTCCACGAGCAGGTCGATCTGCCCTAAATCCACCACGCTAATGTTAAAGGATACTTTTTCTGTGTCTGCCATTTGTGCCCCGCTTGTATTCCATATGTATTCTTATAGGAATATACGCCGTGGATAACGGAATGTCAAGCAGCAATTTTGTGCGCCAGTTGACTGTGGACAGGCGCAATCAGCAGCGCAGATGATCAGCGGGTTGTGGGCAGGCTGGCGCCCAGGCGTGCGCTGCATCATGCAGGTGCGCACCAACGCAGCGCGGGGCGTACAGTTCAGGGCGCGCAGCAATCACACAATCGATACCTATTGGCAGGCGGCGGCGATCTCTTTTGATCTGAATACGCGTGTGTGGTTGAGCGCAGCGCGTGCATGGGCAGGGTGTGCGCGGTGTATGCTGCCGCGAGGGATCGCGCCGTGCCCGATGCGCGCCGTGATGACCAGCGCAGCGTGTTGTGTCGGCCAAACTGGTGGGGGCAGAGGATCAGCGGTTGTGGGCCGGATGACGGCGAGGTGCGCGCTGCTCCAGCGGGGGTAAGTACATGCAGGTGCTGTGATCGGCCAGCGCTCGCCGCCAAGTCAAGACCAAATGACTTGGCGGCGAGCAGCTGCTTAGCGCTGGACGGCAGGCAGGTAGACGCGCAGCCAGGTGAAGGCCGGGCCGTCACTAATCTGGCCGAGCGCGGGCTGCGCAGGCACCTGGGCGTAGGCGTGCGGCGTCAGCTGGAGCCGCACGGACTCGCTTTGCTCCACGGCGGCGTCGCGCAGGGTCGGCACGGCCACCGTCTGGGTCATCGTGCCGGGCGCGAAGGTCAGGATGCCGGACTGGGGCACATAGTCGCGCCAGGCGCGCGCCGAGCCGTCGCTGGTGTGGTAGGCGACCTGCACCGGCAGCTCGGACGGAGCCGCGAGCGTCACGGTGAACACGAGCGGGTCGCCCTCGCTGGCGGGGGCGGCGTCGCGGAGCAGGGCCTGGGTGCTGACGACGGTGACGGGGCTGGGCTGGTCGGTCGTCGTGCCGTCGCCGAGCTGGCCGTGCTCGTTGGCACCCCAGCAGGTGACGCCGCCGTCGGTGCGCAGGGCGCAGGTGTGCGCAGCACCGCTGGCGAGGGCGATGACGTGGTCGAGCGGGAGGCTGACGGGGCTGGGCTGGTCGGCGGTGGAGCCACTGCCGAGCTGGCCGCGGTCGCCAGCGCCCCAGCAACTGACGGAGCCACCGATGCGCAAGGCGCAGGTGTGCTGGCCGCCGCTGGCGAGGGCGCTGACGCCGCTGAGCGGGAGGCTGACGGGGCTGAGTTGGTCGGTGGAGGAGCCGCTGCCGAGCTGGCCGCGGTCGCCAGCGCCCCAGCAGGCCACGGCACCGCCGACGCGCAGGGCGCAGGTGCTGTCGCCGCCAGCGCTGAGGGCGGTGATGCCGCTGAGCGGGGCGGCACCGCCGACGGTGACGGGGGTGGCGCTGGATGTGGTGGAGCCGTCGCCGAGCTGGCCGTGGCTGTTGCTGCCCCAGCAGCGGGCGGTGCTGTCGCTGAGCAGGGCGCAGGTGTGCTGACCGCCGCTGGCGAGGGCGCTGACGCCGCTGAGCGGCAGCGTGACGGGCGTGAGCTGATCGACCAGCGCGCCATCGCTGAGCTGACCGGCGGTGTTGCTGCCCCAGCAGGCGACGGATGTGTCGGCGCGGAGGGCGCAGGTGTGCTGGCTGCCCGCGCTGAGCGCGCGCACATCGGTCAGCGGTACGGTGACGGGCAGGCTGCTGGATGTGGTGGAGCCGTCGCCGAGCTGGCCGTGGTCGTTGCTGCCCCAGCAGGTGACGGTGGCGTCGACGGCGCGGGCGCAGGCGTGCTGGTCGCCGGCGACGAGGGCGGTGGTGGCGGAGAGGGGGGCCGCGCCGCCGACAATGGTGGGGCTGAGCTGGTCGGCGGTGGAGCCACTGCCGAGCTGGCCGACGGTGTTGGCTCCCCAGCAGGTGGACTGGCTGCTGGAGCGCAGGGCGCAGGAGAAGCCGTCGCCGAGCGCGAGGCTGCGGGCGAGGGAGGGCGTGGGCGACTGGACGACGACGGACTGTGGGCTAGCGTGGTTGATGAAGGAGCCATCGCCGAGCTGGCCGTGGCTGTTGCTGCCCCAGCAGAGGATGCCGTAGCCGACGGTCAGCAGACAGGCGTGATCGCCGCCGCCGGCGAGGTAATGGCGTGCATTCGGACCGCTTATAGTTGCATACTCGGGGGGCCACTCAGCAGTACTCTCATAGCCAAGACCAAGCTGCCCCTGGCGATTGTCGCCGACACAGCGCACCACAACGCCATACTGCAAGCCACAGGTAAAATTGCTGCCGAGGCGTGCTTGTCCGCCAACAGCGAGCGGCTGCGGGTAGAGCGTATTTATGTCATTGCCGGTCTGAAAGTAGTCACCAGCTCCCCAGCACACACTATCTGAGTCAGTGGGATCGCCGTGCAGTCGAACCTCACCACAGGTGTGGCGGCCACCAGCGGCGATATCCGTCATCCCCGTGAACGGTGCGTTTTCGCCGACCACCGTCGGCAGCCACTGATCAATGGTGCTATTGGTTCCCAGCTGGCCATTGGCATTGCGGCCCCAGCAGCGGGCGCTGGTGTCGGCCAGCAGCGCGCAGGTGTGGAAGTCGCCAACAGCGATCTTGAGCACGTCGGTGAGCGGCGTGGTGCCGCCGACGACGACGGGCGCAGAGCTGGCGCTGGTGGAGCCGTCGCCGAGTTCGCCGAACCCGTTGGCCCCCCAGCAGCGCGCCGTGCTATCGGTGAGGACGGCGCAGGTGTGGCTGACGCCGGCGCTGAGCTGGACGATGCCGCTGAGCGGTGCTGTGCCGCCGACGGCGACGGGTGTGAGGCTGGATGTGGTGGAGCCAGCGCCGAGCTGGCCATAGGTGTTGTTGCCCCAGCAGCGGGCGGTCGTATCGAGCAGCACGACGCAGGTATGCGCGGCTCCGGCGCTGACGTCGCTGATCGGCGCGGTGAGCTGCGGCGTGAAGGGCACGAGCGTGGGCGTGGCGCGCTCCACGAGCGTGCCATCGCCGAGTTGCCCGGAGCCGTTGGCCCCCCAGCAGCGCAGCTGCTGATCGGCGTAGAGCGCGCAGGTGTGCTGCTTGCCTGCCGTGATCCGCTCAGGAGCATGAACCGAAGCTGGCAGCAGCGTTGATGCTGGTAGCAGGGTGTACTCTTGGATGTTGACGTTATCGCCAAGCGCGCCATACTCTGAGTTGCCCCAGCAGCGCACGCTATCATCGACCAGCAGGGCGCATGCGAAGACCGGCGTCTGCCCTGCAATCTCCACAATACCCTGGAGCGGAGTGTCGGCACCGACGACGGTTGGCTGCCACGATGAATCAGTTGTTCCATTGCCGAGCTGGCCGTAGGTGTTATCGCCCCAGCAGCGAGCGCTGCTATCGAGCAGCAGCGCACAGGTAGACCCATAAAGGTTTGCCATCGTTCGCACACCACGGAGCGGGTTCGTGTCGCCGACAACCACCGGTTCGAGCGCGTAATCACTATTGGGCACGCCAAGCTGTCCAACGCCATTCGACCCCCAGCAGCGCACGCTCGTATCGGTGAGCACGGCACATGTCGTGAAGTTACCAAGGTGTAAGCTGGCGATGCTGCTGGTTGGAAAGGGCAGCGTGATCGGTATCGGGTTCAGGTATGTGGTCGTGGTGCCATCGCCGAGTTGACCCTCGCTGTTATCGCCCCAGCACCATAGCTCACTATTCGCACGCAGCGCACAGCTATGTTCTGCGCCGACAAAGAGGTTCACGATATTGGTCAGCGGACTTGTACCACCAACAACGATAGGTGTCGATTTATTTTCGATTGTTCCATCGCCAAGCAGGCCATTCGGATTCCAACCCCAGCAGCGGGCGGTACCGTCACCTAAGAGCGCACATGCTCCATATAGCGTTGCCTCCAAGGTGACGATGTTGGTGAGCGGCGTGGTGCCGCCAACAACAACTGGGTACATCCGATCCGTGAAGGTCCCATCGCCGAGTTGCCCAACTTGGTTGTGGCCCCAGCAGCGAGCGGTGGTGTCCACCAGCAGCGCACAAACATGCTCCATCCCGCCGCTGATCTCGACCACGCCGCTGAGCGGGACGGTATCTGTGAGCAGCACTGGGGTTGCCAGCAGCTCAACGTTAATTGACTGCGGATGATTAAGAATGTATTCATCTTCACCCCAGCAGCTGACCGTGCTATCGCGCATGAGGATACATCCAAACCCATCCATTCTGTCACCGCCAACCGTCAGCCGCTGCGGCTGATGGCGCAGGAGACCAGCGGCGGGCTGCGACTCGGCGGCCTGGAGCGGGACTACGGCGGCGCTCGGCAGCATGGCGAGGAGGAGAACAAAAACAAGCAGCAGCGACGCAGTGGCCGCCGCACCAGCGCGTGGTAGGTGGTGCATGATGATAGTCGCCCTTTCTCTCGATAGCGTTGGGCTGCAGGCAGAGTCCGCCTGTGTGCAGGCACTCCGTACAGAGCAGCAGTTGGGAGATAGGTCTATTGTACTAGAAAACACGGGCTGATGGAACTGGCGGCGCTATGGCTATGGGGCTACTTGGCGCGCCTGCACCGGCTCATGCGAGCGTGGGACTCGGTGCAGGCGCAGGGCGGCTTAGTCGGTCTGGCGCGAGCGCAGCCAGGCTGCTGCGCCTAGGGCGGCGGCTCCGGCGGCCCAGCCGATCCAGCGGCGCTTGGGGGTGCGGTCGCGCAAAATCGTGTGGGCGGTGTTGTAGCCTGCGGCGGCGAACACTCCGCCGCCTGGATGCGTGCTCGCGCCGGTCAGGTACAGGCCCGCGATGCTGGGCACGCGATACTCGGCCAGCTCTGGCAGCGGGCGGAAGGCGAACATCTGGTCAAAGGACATCTCGACGTGCATCACGTTGCCGCGCAGCAGCCCGAAGGTGCGCTCAAGGTCCAGCGGCGTCTGGACGTAGCGGTTGGTGATTGCGCCGCGCATGTTCGGCGCGTAGCGATAGACCACCTCCAGCAGCTTGTCGGCCTCGCGCTCGCCGATGCTGTCCCAGTCCTCGCCGTTGCGCAGCTCATACGGGTGGTACTGGCCCCACAGGAACAGCGTGTGCTTGCCCGGCGGGGCGACCACCGGGTCGATGGCGCTGAAGGTCATTGCGATCACCGCCGGATCGCTGGCCGGGCGGCCCTGGTCGTAGTCGGCCACGGCGCGATTGAGGTAATCCAGCGATGGGCACAGCAGCTGCAGGCCATGGTGCGATGGGTGCGGCTGCCCGCCCGAGGGCGCGGCGATGTAGTCGGGCAGTGCGTCGGCGGCGCAGCGCACGGCCATGCCGAAGCCGTTGCCAACCTTGATGCGCTGTGTGCGCGCCGCCAGGTCGCCAGGCAGATGCTCGGGGCCAACCAGCTTGAGCAGCGTGGTCTGCACGTGCGCATTCGACACCACCAGCGGCGCGCTGTAGCGCGTGCCATCCTGTAGCTCGACGCCCTGCACCTTGCCGCCGTCGATGACGATGCGCTTGACTG
This sequence comes from Herpetosiphonaceae bacterium, assembly GCA_013538855.1. Lineage (GTDB taxonomy): Bacteria > Chloroflexota > Chloroflexia > Chloroflexales > Herpetosiphonaceae > OHK22. Next base: position 9,180 of record JABXJS010000047.1, on the reverse strand, counting down.
GCGCATCGAGCAGCACCATGCCGCCATCGTGAGTCAGCCGCCGCGCCAGCGCCTGCGTCAGCATCCCCGAGCCGCCGCGCGGATGCTTGGCCCCGCTGCGGTGCAGCATCGCGTGCCAGCCAGCAAAGTCGCCGGTGGCAACCTCGTGTGGCGGCGGGCCGGACTGGGCGGCGAGCCAGCCCATCGCCGCGCGCATCGCGTCGCTCTCGAAGGTTTCGACGATCAATTGGCCGTAGGATGTGAACAGACGGCGCAGAATATCGAGCGGGTGCGTGCCGCGCTCGCCGCGGAACTGCCCGGTCAGCATCTGGCGGCCGAGATTGGCGGGCGTTGGCGGCTCCAGAAACACATTGAACACACCCTCGTTGAGCGGCCCCCACAGGCCGATAAAGCGGCGGTAGGCTTCGGCATCGCGCGGTGAGATTTTTTCAATCGAGGCGCAGGTGCGGTCAAGATCGCGCCAGAACTCAATGGCACCGGAGCCGTCGGGGAGCGGGAAGAAGGCGAACGGGTCCATGTCGATATACTCAAGGCCGAAGCGATGCAGCTCTAGCTCGCGAATAACCGGCGTGAGGTGGATCATAATGTGCGCCGACGAGCCGACGTCCATGCGATAGCCGCCGAACATCGTCTCGGTGCAGACGGCCCCGCCGACGACCGGGCGGCGCTCCAGCACGAGTGTGCGCAGGCCCGCCCGCTGCAGGTAGCAGGCGCAGGTCAGGCCGTTGTGGCCGCCGCCAACGACGATCACGTCAAATGCTTCAGTCATAGATTGTATGGCCTCCATCTAGGTTGCCCGATTGCCGCTCGGCTTGGCGCTGCGGCTGCTGACGGCTATTGTAGCACGTGGCACCGCGCAGCAGCCGCGTGCAAAAAGCACGGCTGGGCATCCACAAAAAAACCGCTCTAGTTGCGGGTAGCGGCAGAATGACGTACAATCCTGCCCACTGCAATGGTCTCTCTGCCCAACATTCAACCCTAATCCTTGCGCATGCGTGTGTGGTATTTCAGAGCTGGCACCGACCGCTTTTTCAAGGAGGAATGCATGCGTTCACTTGGTCTTCTCGCGCTGCTGATCTGTCTGCTAGCGCTGGCTCAGCCTGCGGCGGCGATCACCTACGGCCAGGCCGATGGCAGCCGCCATCCCAACGTTGGCGCGCTTGTTGGCACCTTCGACGGCCAGTCCTATCCCTACTGCACGGGCACGCTGATTGCGCCGACCGTCTTTTTAACTGCCGCCCACTGTGATCTGGGCACCAGCCGTGTGACCGTCATGTTCGACTCGGCCTACTCAGACCACGCCAAGCTCTACAGCGGCACCTACCACGCCGACCCGCGCTACACGCAGGCGCAGGACGACCCGCACGATATCGCCGTGGTGGTGTTTGATCGGGCGATCACCAAGCTTGCGCCGGCGCGGCTGCCCACGCTCAACCAGTTTGCGGGCCTGGATCAGTCGCAGCGCTTCACGGCGGTGGGCTACGGCGCGCAGGAGGTGGCGAATCAGCCTGGCGGCCCGATCAACGCCTACTTCGACACCCGTGAGTACGCAGTCTCCAGCTTTAACGCTTTAGGCCCGGCCTACATGCGCCTATCGCAGAACCCGGCCACCGGCGACGGCGGCACCTGCTACGGCGACTCCGGCGGCCCTAACTTCCTTGGTGCCGGTGCCGACGAGACCGACATCATCGCTGGGACGACAATCACCGGCGACATGTTCTGCAAGTCAACCAATGTCATCTACCGTTTGGACACCGAATCGGCCCGCTCGTTTCTGGGCCAGTTCGTGACGCTTCCATAGTTTTTCGCTGTTGGGGATGCGCGGCGATGCTACGATTAAGGCACGTTTGCTGGTCACTGGCCCGCGTGATACAATCGAGCGCACGCATCCCCGTAGTTGCCTCTGGAGGACAGTAGTGAAGATTCGACAGATTCAACAGGTGCTCATCGCGCTCCTCGTTGTTAGTCTGCTGGCGGCCTGTGGCGGCGATGCAACGCCCACCAGCGCCCCAGCCGACAGCGGCGGCTCCGCTGAGCCAACGAGCAGCTCCGGCCAGGCCGCGCCAAGCGGCGAGCCAATCCCCATCGGCGTCGCCGTCGCCCAGACGAGCAACGTGTCCCTTTTCGGTCAAGAGCAGGTAACTGGTGCAAAGATTGCCGAGCAGTACTTCAACGACAACGGTGGCGTCAACGGTCGCCCGATCAAGCTGATTTTTCAGGACACCGCCGGCGACGAGGCGGGCGCGATCAACGCCTTCCAGACCTTGATCAACCAGGACAAGGTAGTGGCAATTGTTGGCCCAACGCTGTCGCAGCAGGCCTTCAGCGCCGATCCGATCGCCGTGCAGAACAAGGTGCCGGTGGTTGGCCCCTCGAACACCGCTGGCGGCATCCCGCAGATCGGCGAGTACGTCTCGCGCGTGTCGGCTCCGGTGTCGGCGGTGGCTCCCAACGCCATTCGCTACGCGCTCGATCAGAATCCCGACATCAAGAAGGTGGCCGTGCTGTACGCCCAGAACGACGCGTTCAGCAAGTCCGAGACCGTCGTCTTCCAGCGCGCCGTGACCGACACCTACAAGCTTGAACTGGCCCCGGTGCAGACCTTCCAGACCACCGACACCGACTTCACCACCCAGGCCACGGCGGTGCTCAACGAGAAGCCTGACCTGGTGATTATCTCCGGCCTGGCCACCGACGGCGGCAACCTGGTGAAGCAGCTGCGCGAGCTGGGCTACACCGGCCCGATCATCGGCGGCAACGGCTTCAACACCACCAATATCTTCCCGGTCTGCCAGCGCTTCTGTGATGGGATTATCTTGGCCCAGGCCTACAGCTACCAGCAGGAGAGCGAGATCAACCAGGCCTTCCGCAAAGCCTACAAGGACGCGCAGGGCAAAGAGCCGCCGCAGTTCAGCGCGCAGGCCTTCGCTGGCGTGCAGGTGATCGTCGAGGCGCTGCGCAAGCTCGGCGACCTGAGCAGCATGGCGCTGGAGCAGACGCGCGAGCAGCTCAACCAGCAGATTCTCGCTGGCACCTACGAGACCCCGCTGGGCCAGCTGAGCTTCACCCCCGAGGGCGACATCAACCAGAGCACCTTCTATGTCGCCGTCATCAAGATGAACGATAGCGGCACCGACGGCACGTTCGAGTTCGTCAAGTAGTGTTCTCCAGCTGTGCGGGGCGGCGCTCTCGTCGCCCCGCCGGACAGGCAGGCAGGCGTGGACTTCTCTCAGATTTTGCAGAACATTTTGAACGGCCTGTCGATCGGCAGCGTGTATGCGATCTTCGCCCTTGGCTACACGCTGGTTTTTTCGATTCTGGGCATCATCAACTTCGCTCACGGCGCGGTGTTCACGCTTGGCGCATACTTCACCTATGCGCTGACTGGCCAGCGCTTCGGCTTCAACGGCCTGCTGTCGAACACGGCGCTGCCGGTGGCGCTGCCGTTTATCGTGGCGATGCTTGGCGGTGCAACGTTGGCGGGCCTTGTCAGCGTGCTGGTCGAGCGCGTGGCCTTCCGCCCGCTGCGCCAGCGCAACGCCGACCGCCTGCTGTCGGTCGTGTCGAGTCTCGGCGTGGCCGTGATTCTGGTCAACCTGATCCAATATCTGGTCGGCGCAGAGTCGTACTCGTACCCGAGCAACCCGTTCGGCCTGAGCAAGCCGGCGATTAACTTCGGCAGCGTCGAGCGCCCTATACCCGTGCGCAGCATCCAGATCGTGATCTTCGCTGTTGCGCTGGTCATCTTGCTGCTGCTGACGCTGGCGATCAACCGCACGATGCTGGGCAAGGCGCTGCAGGCGGTGGCCGAGGACCTGACCACGGCGCGCCTGCTTGGCATCAACACGAAGCGGCTGATCGTGCTGACCTTCTTCGTCAGCGGCTTTCTGGCCGGGCTGGCCGGCACGCTCGTCGGGGCCAGCCAGAGCATCACCGGGCCGTACTTTGGCATCACGTTTGGCCTCAAGGGGCTGGGCGTGATTGTGCTTGGCGGGCTAGGCAACGTGTCGGGCGCAGTGCTCGGCGGCTTTGTGATTGGGCTGGCCGAGGCGTTTGTGCCGCCGCAGTTTGTGCAGTACAAAGAGGCGGTGGCCTTCGCGATCCTGTTTTTGATCTTGCTGATTCGCCCGCAAGGGCTGCTCGGCCGCACGCAGGTCCAGAAAGTCTAAGGCCGCGCGGCCAAGGTCGATAGCATCCATGAGCGACTTTTTCAACACCTACGGCAGCCTGATTGTGTTTATGGTGCTCAATGCCCTGCTGGCGCTGAGCCTCTACCTGCCGCTGATGGCCGGTCAGCTCTCGCTGGCTAGTCCGGGCTTCTTTGCGCTGGGCGGCTACATTGCGGCGATCATGTCGACCAAGGTGTTTCACGTCGAGGCAGGCGCGTATCCGCTCGGCTATGTCTTGATCGAGATGCTGCTGGCCGCGCTGGCCTCGGGCGTGCTCGCGCTGATCGTGGGCATCCCGTCGCTGCGCCTGCGCGGCATCTACCTGGCGCTGGCCACCATTGCCTTTATCGAGATTGTGCGCGTGCTATCGCTGACGCTGGAGATCACCGGCGGCGCAGTGGGCATCTTCGGCATCCCGCAGCCGTTTGGCACGCCGCTGGGCTACCTGTGGCTGGCGCTGCCGCTGCTGATCGTGGCCGCGCTGGCGATCTGGCGGCTGGAGCGGGTGCGCGTCGGTCGCGCCTTCAACGCCATTCGCGCCGATGAGCTGGCCGCTGGCGCGATGGGCATCAACACGACCTACCACAAGGTGCTGGCCTTTACGCTCGGCGCGATCCTGGCGGGCATCGTTGGCGTGGTCTACGCCCACGTGCTCAACACGTGGAATGCGCGCCAGGGTACCTTTGAGGCCGGCGTGGCCTACCTGACCTATGTGCTCATCGGCGGGTCGCGCACCGTGGTCGGGCCAATCGTCGGTGGGCTGGCGCTCACTGCGCTGCCGGAGGTGCTGCGCTCGCTCGGCGGCGAGAGCCTGCCCACCTGGCTGAATAACTTTCTGAACAGCGGCCAGTCGATCATCTACGGCACGCTGATTGTGCTCAGCACAACCTTTTTTCCGCAGGGCCTGATCACGCCGCGCCTGCTGCGCTTCTGGCGGCGCACGAGAGCGAGCAACGACCAATGAGCAACGACCATCCCCTGCTGTCCATCCGCTCAATCACGCGGCGCTTCGGCGGCCTTGTCGCTGTCGATGGCGTGAGCTTCGATGTGCGCCCCGGCGAAATTTTTGGCCTGATCGGCCCCAACGGCGCGGGCAAGACGACGCTGTTCAATGTCATCACTGGCCTCATTCCGCCCTCCAGCGGCGAGCTGACCTTTGCCGATGTGGCGATCACGCGCCGCGCGCCCTTCCGCATTGCCCGGCGCGGCATCGGGCGCACCTTCCAGAATATTCGCCTGTTTAGCGATCTATCGGCGCTAGAGAATGTGCAGATCGCCCAGCATATCCACGAGCGCAGCAGCACGCTGGCGCAAGTGCTCGGCCTGCCCAGCGCACGCCGCGACGACCGCCGCACGCGGGCACGCGCCATGGAGCTGCTGGAGTTGGTCGGCCTCGCCGGGCGCGCCAGCGAGATCGCCGGCAACTTTGCCTATGGCGATCAGCGGCGGCTGGAGATCGCCCGCGCCCTCGCGCTGGAGCCGCAGTTGCTGCTGCTCGATGAGCCAGCCGCTGGCATGAACAGCAGCGAGAAGCACGAGCTGAGCGCCTTCATCCGCCAGCTGCGCGATCAGTTTGATCTGACGGTGCTGCTGATCGAGCACCACGTGCCGCTGGTGATGGGCCTGTGTGATCGCATCGCCGTGCTGGAGTTCGGCAAGCTGATTGCGCTCGGCGATCCGGCCAGCGTGCGCAATGATCCGGCCGTGATCCAGGCCTACCTTGGCGATGAGTGATGCCAGCCCGCGCCGCATGTTGCCACGCTGGCGGCGGCCAGCCTGTGCGTAGGCCGCCGCGCGGCCCAAGCTACGGAGACAAGCCATGACCGAGACAACCGAGCCGCTGCTGGCGGTGAAGCAGCTCAGCGTGCGCTACGGCGGCATCCAGGCGCTCAGCAGCATCAATCTTGCGGTGCTGCCCGGCGAGGTGGTGGCGCTGATCGGCGCGAACGGCGCAGGCAAGAGCACCACGCTGCGTGCGATCTCGCGGCTGATCGACGTGGCCGACGGCAGCATCATCTATGACGGCGCGGACATCACCCGCGCCCGCCCGCACCAGATTGTGCGCGCTGGCATCGCCCACAGCCCCGAGGGCCGCCGCATCCTCGCCCGCCAGACAGTGCAGGACAACCTGCGCCTGGGCGCATACACCCGCCGCGACCGCAAGCAGATCGCCGCCGACATGGATGCGCAGTATGGCCTCTTCCCGCGCCTCGCCGAGCGGCGCAAGCAGATCGCTGGCACGCTCTCCGGCGGCGAGCAGCAGATGCTGGCAATCGCCCGCGCGCTGATGAGCCGCCCGCGCCTGCTGCTGCTCGACGAGCCAAGCCTGGGCCTGGCCCCGCTGATCACCGCCGAGATCTTCACCATCATCGACAACCTGCACGCCGAGGGCGTGACCATCCTGCTGGTCGAGCAAAACGCCCGCCTCGCCCTGGCCCACGCCGACCGCGGCTACGTGCTGGAGGCCGGATCAATCACCTTCAGCGGCCCCGCCAGCGCCCTCATCGACGATGAGCGCGTGCGCCAGGCCTACTTGGGCTAGGCTGTTGATTTAATGTTTACGCTGCATCTCCTGCACTAGGCCAATCCCACTGGCTCAAGGCTCCCCTCCCAGTTGAAGCGCAATCAGGGCCACGCGCTGGCAGGGTTGCGCCCTGCGCCGCGAATGGGCGCTATGCAAGGATTATTAAACCGCCCAGTCTAAAATATTTTTGCTATAATGCGCGCTGCTGCGGGGCGTAGGCAGCACGCCAGATGCGCAGCATGCGCCAATCCATGGCTGTGTCGAGAGCACAGCACTGGTGGCTAGAGAGACGCTCCATGAGAATGAAGGAGGAATATGTTGCCCGATCACGACCTTACAAGCCGTGAGCTAGCCGTGTTTGCGCTCCTTGCGCAAGGGCTACTCAACAAAGAGATCGCTTCCCACCTCGACATCACCGTTCGCTCTGTTGAGCGCCACATCACCAGCATCTTTCGCAAGCTCAACCTCAACAATCGCACCGAAGCAGCCATCTTCTACGCCCGCGAGCTAGAGTCGGTTAACCGACTCTAGGCAGTCCCGACTATATGGATAGAATAGTACTATGTTTGGTTAGTACCGGGAGGATGTATGCAGGAATGGTTGAAGCGGGTCTATGTGCTGGGCATCGCCTTTGTTGCCGCGTTTGCACTGTTCACCAGCACGCAAGTGGCGAGCGCGCACGCAACGGTTCCGGCTGGCTGCTGGCAAACAAGCTGGTCTACCGGATGCAATCGGTGTGGGTTTTTATGGCTGAAGCACCACTGGTGGGACAAGATCACCTGGTCTTGTCCGAATGGAGTAAGCGGCGAAGGCTACGAATCTGGCCCATGCGAGACGTGTAACTAGATGCTTAGATAACGCCAGCAAGCGGCAGCAATTGGGCTGGGGCTAATCTCCTCGGCCCAATTGCTGTGCAGAGAGCGCTGCTAGCGTGATAGAGGAGCTACAGGTGAAAAAAACAATTGCGCTGATGAAGTCGCCGTACATGTTGAGCACCATTCTGGTTCTGCTGCTGGGGTTGCAAATCTGGCAGAATCGCGCCATCCTCGCCGACGTCTCACAGCCAACCACGCACCAAGCGGTCAACATCGTGATCGGTAAAGCCATTCAGCACACCCAGCTGCATGATCCGGCTGGACAGACGGTGGATTTGCTCAAGCCCGGTGCGCGCTACCACCTGCTGATCTTTTTTGCCACCACATGCGAGTACTGCAAGCAAGACCTGGGGCTATGGAATACGATCGCAGCGCACAATCCTGATGTGGCGATCTACGGTGTCTCGACTGAGACAGATGCCGCAGCACTTGCACAGTATCAGGCGCAGCACAACATTGCGTTCCCGCTGCTAATGGACCAGCAAGGGGAGCTGGCGCGGGAGCTGGATTTAAAAGTAACGCCAACGAAGATTTTGCTGTCGGCAGAGCTTAAGCCGCTGTATGTGTGGTATGGCTATACCACCAAGCGCAGTGGCAATCAAGATTTAGGGGCGCTGTATGGGTTCTTAAACATCGATCCAGCGCTTGTGCCAGGAGTTGATCCACAGCATTAAGGCGGAGGTGCGCGAGCAGTCTATGGGTCGAATGTTCTTTAAGCTTATGCTCCCGAGCGGCGCGCTGCTTGGCGGCAGCGCGCTGGTTTGGCTGCTGATGTACGTGCTGGTGCAGCCAAGCGCCGATCTGAGCGCGGTGGTGTTGCTCTATGGCGAGGTGCTTATTCCGCCGATCGTCGGCTGCTTGGCGGCGAATGTATGGCTGGGCGACCAGTGCCGCGAGCTGCTGATGACCTATCCAACGCGCTCGCGACGCATCGTTGGCTGGCGCTTGGGCTGGCTGCTCGCCTACGCCTGGCTTGCCTGGACCGTGCTTGTCGTGGCTGCGGCGCTGCGTGCTCAGCCGTCGCTGGCGGTTGGGCGCGTATGGCTTGGTGGCGCAGTCGCACAGTGCCTGGGGCTGAGCCTAGGCGGCTGGGCAGCGCTGCAGAGCCGCAGTGTCGTCGCTGCCTGTGTGGTGGTGCTGGCCTGCTGGGGCGTGGCGATTGCGCTGCGCGGTGTGCTTGCCAGCAGTCCGCTCACAAGCGTGATCCATCCGCTGCTGACCTATCAGGACGCGCTGCATCCCTGGTGGTGGCTCAACCGTCTAAGCCTGAGCATCGTTAGTGCTGGGCTTAGTCTGCTCACGCTGCTGGCGCTCCGCTCTGAAGAACGTTTTTTGCCCAGCGCTGTCAGCGAAGATTAGTTTCAGAGGTCTGGATAAGGAGAGACGCTGGTGCTAAGAATCCTACGCTATGAGCTTGTCCTCGGCCTGCGCCGCTGGGCAAGCTGGCTTTTTATGGGGGGTGTCTTGCTGCTTGCGGCGCTGGTGGTGCTGACCAGCGGAAGTGGTGCGCGCTACACATACTCAGTAGATCACAGGATTGGCTCGGGTGGCGTGTAGGGTCGGTACGGTGCGAGCGGGATAGCCCGAACCATGCCGTAGATGGCCGTTACGG